>JBAIYF010000495.1:0-3165 GCA_037916115.1 Anaerolineales bacterium | reverse complement strand
GGGGCATTTGTTGCTGAAGGGGTGCGGCTGGTGGAAGAAGCGGTGAAGGAGAATTGGAAATGCCGCTTCGTTTTGTATGATGAAACCTTGAGCGAACGGGGCAGGTCACAGGTCGAAAGTCTAAGGTCGAAGGGTGTGGACGTGGAAGAGGTCTCCGTCAGTGTGATGAAGTCCATTAGTGAGACGGAAACACCGCAAGGCATTCTTGCGGTGGTCGAACACGTCCAACTTCCAATTCCCAATTCCTCAAATTTCATCCTCATCCCAGACCAGATCCGCGACCCTGGGAATTTGGGGACGTTGCTGCGGTCTGCGGCGGCGGCGGGTGTGCAGGCAGTTCTCATTCCGCCCGAAACGACGGATGCTTTTGCGCCGAAAGTTTTGCGTTCTGGTATGGGTGCACATTTCAGACTGCCGATCCACTCAATGGGTTGGGGGGAAATTGCGAACGCTGTGAATGGATTGCAAGTTTATGTTGCCGATATGGATGGACGCTCTTGCTGGGAAACGGATCTGCGCCAGCCGGTGGTCTTAATCGTCGGCAACGAAGCGGAAGGCGCAAGCGAGTCCGCGAGGAAGTTGGCGAATGGGAAAATCAGCATTCCGATGTCTGGTGAGACCGAGTCACTGAATGCGGGAGTGGCGGGGTCGGTGTTGATGTTTGAAGTGATACGACAGAGAAGCGGTGGTTAGTGAACTGTAATCAGTGACCAGTAACCAGTGATGAGTGACCAGTGTTCTGTTGAAAGTAAACTGTGACGAGAGAGAAGAGATGAAAATACGATCCATTACTTATTTTTGTGATCCCGGGTATCCCTTGAAAGAAAATGTCCTGCGTGAAGCGGGAGATTTTTTATCCAAGGCAAAAGCTGCGTATGAGGCGGCAGGGTATGAAGTGCAGACCGTGCGGGTGGCGACGGTTTCGTTCGTGAAAATGCTGGGCGAAAAGCATATCGAAGAATTGCCGAAATATGCCGCGCAATTCTCGCAGGTGATGAAGGAATGCGGCGTAGTGTATTCGGCGTTGGGTCCGGCTTTGCCGGAAGCACCGACCAGTTACCGGGTCATACCGGAGGCGATTGCTGCGAGCGAGAACATCTTCTTCAGCGGCGTGATGGCAGATGCGCAGACCATCCACATGGCACAGGTCAAGGCGTGTGCGGAGATCATCGTCAAGTGTGCGCCCATCGACCCGAACGGGTTTGCCAATTTGCATTTCACCGCGCTGGCCAATGTGAGCGCCAATGCGCCGTTCTTTCCGGGGGCGTATCATACGTCTGACCAGCCTGCGTTTGGGATTGCCGTAGAGTGTGCAGATTTGGCAATGCAGGCATTTGAGGGACGACAGACGATTGACGATGGAAGGCAATGGCTTGTAGACGAAATCACGAAACATGGTCAAGCCATTACACGGATCGCAAAAGATTTGCGCGTGGAGTTCAAAGGTATTGATTTCTCGCTTGCGCCTTTTCCTGATGACGCACATTCGCTGGGTGGGGCGGTGGAGAATATGGGCGTGCCAAAAATTGGTTTTCATGGTTCGCTTGCCGCCGCCGCCATTCTCACGGATGCCATCGAACGCGCGGACTTTCCGCACATTGGCTTCAATGGTTTCATGCAACCCATTCTCGAAGATTCGATTTTGGCGAAACGTTCTGCCGAAGGTGTGCTGACCGTGAAAGATGCGCTGCTGTATTCAGCCGTCTGTGGAACGGGGCTGGATACGGTTCCGCTTGCCGGGGATGTGACTGCGGAAGAACTCACGCCTCTTCTTCTGGACCTCTCCGCTTTGGCGCTTCGATTGAACAAGCCTCTCACTGCCAGGTTGATGCCCGTTCCAGGTAAAAAAGCTGGAGATGCCACCACATTCGATTTTGCCTTCTTTGCGAACGGGCGGGTGATGGCGCTGGAGGCGAGTCCGCTGGTGGGGGCGTTGAATGACAACTCAAGTTTCAACCTGAATGCAAGACATCCCAGACCATAGTCTGGGATGTCTTTTTCACAAAGGATGATCGTTTTCGTTTACTCTTCAACAAGCCGAAACTTTTTAACCAGAGGTTTGACGTACCCGTATACTTCCTCGTTGATGATGGGCGCTTCGATATCCAGATCCAATTGAAGTTTGATGGAACGTGCATACCCGTCCAAGCCGGGGAACAGGGTGTGCGGACCGATATTCATACTGCGGAGGTCTTGCAGGATCATGCCGCGCCAGGCAGCGGGAAACACAATCTTGGATAAGATAAGAGGAAGGGCTTCCTCGCCCAATGCGCGCAGATTCTCCATGAATGTGATGTTCATTTCGCCCGGGCATAGGAAAAGTCCCTGTTGGGAGGCGATACGTTGGTTTAGTTGCGACGGGCGCAGCGGGGCGACCAGGGGTGTTTGCAGGTCGAACACTGCATCAAGAAGCCTGTCTTCATTGGAAAAATCGACGTCGTTTGGAAAGTCTTTTTCGGAGAGTTTTTTCTTTTTTCGGACCGCTTCTGCGCTTTTTTCCTGACACCAATTTTGATCGATTACCCAAATCGCGCAGAAACCCTCCGGGTCTCTTGCATCTTCCACTGCAAAGAATGCTGCCACATAGGGGCTGTATGTGAAATCCACAAGACGGGTGGGCACACCATGATGTTGCATGAGCGCCATTCTTCCAAGCAGGGTTTCAGCCGCCGCTTCGGGACCAACATATTGGTTCACGCGTTCTCCGAATTTTGCGAACACCGGATATTCCATATCTTCAAGGAAATTTCCGAAAAGGTCTTTTGTCTTCTTGTCACCCTCTTCGCCTTTGAAGTGCGTGGGAATGGCTCTCTCCAGCGTGGATGAGATCGTCCAATTCGCATCCCGTTGACCTCTAAATACCAGCCCTCCCCCAAAACTCAATACCCAGAGTAGTTCTCGAAATTCAGGCCAGGTGTCTGGGACGATCTCGCGATATTCTTTGGTCATATTGTTTCTCCTGTTCAATTTGATCTGGTTGGACAATGGGGATGATTATAGCTTCATAATCCGCGGTTGCCACTGCAGTTTGAAATTGCCAGTCCATTTCGATGATGCGGAGAAATATGGCGCTAAGACTTTTGTACTCTTTATAACAGAATGGCACGGTTATACAATGGGCGTGTCTAATTTATTCCATCGAATTTCAGGAGAGATCATGTCACC
>JBAIYF010000494.1:0-5039 GCA_037916115.1 Anaerolineales bacterium | reverse complement strand
CTCTTTCGATCAAATCACTTGTTATTTTCAAGCTCATTTATGCCCGCTCCCACAGGGATTTATCACTCAAATATTTGTAACCTGCATCCGGGAAGACCGTCACCACCACGCCTTCATCAAGCTCACGTGCAACTTGAAGCGCAGCCACAGCCGCCGCTGCAGATGAGATGCCCACGAACAGACCTTCTTCACGCGCAAGCCGTATCACCATCTCATGCGCCGCCTCAGTCTTGACCTCGAGCGGAGTGCCCGCCAAAGCCTCATCATAGATCCCGGGCTTGATCGCCGTCGGCATGTGCTTCAATCCCTCCAACCCGTGGAAGGGCGCATCCGGCTGGAAGGCAATCGTCTTTACCTGCGGCAGCTGCTCGTTCAAATAACGGCTCGTGCCAGTGAACGTGCCTGATGTTCCCAGCCCAGCAATGAAATGCGTGATCTGTCCGTTCGTTTGGCGCACGATCTCAGGACCTGTGCTCACATAATGCGCCTGCCAGTTCGCTTCGTTGTTGTACTGGTTGGCATACCAATATTTTTCAGGGAATTCAGCCGCCAACTCGCGCGCCTTGAGGATCGCGCCGTCCGAGCCTTCAAGCGGATCGGTCAGCACCAATTCTGCACCAAGCGCCTTGAGAATAGAAATCCGCTCGGGGCTGGCACTGGCTGGCACCGCCAATGTAACCGGAATGCCCAACGCCGCGCCAAATGTGGCATACGAAATACCCATATTGCCGGATGTGGAATCCAACAGGCGCTTGCCATTGGCAAGGTCGCCATTGATGATGCCGTTCTGAATAATGTTCAATGCGGGGCGGTCTTTGACCGAACCGCCAGGGTTGAACCATTCGGCTTTGGCAAAAACCCGCACATGTGGAGGCAAGTTCCCGGTCACGCGGCGAAGCGGAAGCAGCGGGGTATTCCCAACATGATAGGCGAGGCTATCCAACGGGATGGTATTTGATTCAGTGAGTCGAAAATCCAGTAATGACATATTTACCTGTAGTGTCTTTGCGAAGAGCATGCCCTCACAATGATAGTGGAATAAAAAAACAGCCAACGGACAAACAAAAAGACGGCGAACAAACGCCACACACGATGCAAATTCGATGCACGCGGGGGTCGCTCTACCGTCTGAGTCCGTTGACTGCGGAAAGTATTTCTCTCAGGCGGCGGCTACGAGCCCCGCCCAAGACACAAGCAATATTGAGGTGTTTTCATAGGTTGGTACATAGATTGCGCCAATTCTATGAATCTTACCGAATTTGTCAAGATAAATATTTTTCATCCCCCCGCTGCAGACGCCATAATGATGACTTTATCATCTTCCTTTAATTGGGTTTGCATGCCGCCCAGATCACGGATGTGCGTTCCATTAACGAAGATGTTGAAATAATGGCGCATTTCCCCTTTTGAGTTATACATGTGCGGTTTGAGCGCAGGATAACGCTGGAGGACATTTTCCAGAAGTTCGGCAACCGTCCCACCGTTGACTGGGAACTCTGCCTGGTTATCCACATAATATTTCATGAGCGGTGGAAATTTGACTGTTGGCATGGCGCGATTTTAATACAAAAAGTCCCGAAGCGTTTTACCTCGGGACTTTTCACTGATTACTGGTTACTGGCTACCGACCACCAAACTACTCTTCCTTCTTCGCTTCCATTTCTTTCTTATGCGCTTCAATGATCGGACCCGCAATATGGGTCGGCACAGTGTCGTAGTGGTCGAATTCCATGGTGAAGTAACCGCGCCCGCCAGTGATGGAACGGACCTGGGTGGTGTACTTTAGCATTTCTGCCATTGGCACATGCGCGATGATGGTCGTTTGCCCACGCTCAGATTCAGTTCCCTGTACACGTCCGCGGCGGGTGTTGAGGTCACTCATCACGTCGCCCATGTTCGCATCCGGGCAGGTGACGCGCACATTCATGATCGGTTCGAACAACACGGGACCCGCTTCGGCAACAGCAAGTTTGAAAGCCTCACGCCCGGCAATTTCGAACGCCACCGGTTTTGAGTCTACTTCGTGCTCCTTACCGTCGTAAACGGTCACCCGCACATTGCTCATCGGGTAACCAGCAAAGGCTCCCTTTTCCATTGTGGCACGGATGCTCTTCTCAATGGGAGGAAGGTAGGAACGGGAAAGGTTCATACCAACGAGGGCATCTGTGAAATCGAAATCGCCTTCCATATACGGCTCAATGCGCAGATGAACTTCACCAAACTGACCCGCACCTCCAGATTGTTTCTTGTGGCGGTACTGAGCCTGCGCCTTACGGGTGATCCCTTCGCGATACGGAATCTTCGGTTCGCGGGTGGTAATGCCCACCTGGAATTTAGCCTGTGCGCGATGGACAGCCACATCAATGTGCTGATCGCCCATGCCCTGCAAGACCGTTTCATGTGTCACCGGGTCGTTTTGCCAGGTGAGGGTCATATCTTCTTCACTCAAGCGAGTAAGTACGGTGGAGATCTTCGCAGCATCGGCTTGAGTTTTGGGGGTGACCGCCACACGATAAAGCGCCGCCGGGAAGGCTGGCTTCTCAAGCATCAGCGGATGTCCCTTATCACAGAAGGTATCACCCGTGGCAGAAACCGTCAGTTTGGATACAACCGCAATGTCGCCAGCGTGAATGATCTTTGCCGGGATGGTTTCTTTGCCGCGCTGGAAGTGCAAGCCCGACATACGCTCATCTGCGCCTTTGTTCTGATTCCAGACATGCGCATCCGCCTGGATCGAGCCGCTAAATACACGGAAGTAGGTCATCTTGCCGACAAACGGATCAGCAGTGGTCTTCCAGACGTAAGCTGCCAGGGGGGCGCTGTCGGAGGGATTCAATTCCTCCGCGCCGTCTTTGCCTTGCGCCGAGCGTTTGACAGCCATTGCAGGCGATGGGATCAGGTCAATAATGTCGTTGAGCAGCGCAATCGTGCCAATTTCATGAGCGCCCGCCGTACAGAAAACCGGAACAAACTGACCGGCGTAGACCACATCCTCGAGTCCACGCACCATCTCTTCATCAGAGAGAGAGCCGTTCTCAAGATACTTTTCCATCAATTCATCTTCGCCCTCGGCGGCATCTTCCACCATGGCAAAGTGAGCTTTTTCCGCCGCTTCTCTTAAGTCGGCAGGGATCTCGGCAGTGGTCTTGCCATCGCCCAGATAAGACTTCATACCGATCACATCCACCACGCCTTTGAAGTTCTGTTTCTCGCCGATGGGAATGTGAACCTGCACTACACGCTTGCCATGTGCTTCGACAAATTCCTTGATGGCATCATAGGTTTTTTGAAAGTCCGCATTTTCGCGGTCCATCTTATTGATAACAAAGAAACGCGGCAGGTTGAATTGTTCGCAGTAGCGCCAGGCGAGTTCGGTGCCCACTTCAATGCCTGCAACGGCATCCACTAAAATAATCGCGCCATCTGCCACACTCAGGGCAGAGACCATCTCGCCCACAAAATCAGTGTAGCCTGGCGCGTCAAGAAAGTTGATCTTGTAATTCTTGTGCTCGACCGGGATCACGCTTGTATAGATCGATATTTTTCTGCGGTGTTCTTCGTCGTCGTAATCTGAAATTGTCGTACCGTCTTCCACCTTTCCAAGGCGGGTCGTAGCCCCCGTTACATGCAAAAACGCTTCTGCCAACATGGTCTTGCCTGCGCCGCCGTGCGAAACCAGCGCAACGTTGCGAATAAACTCGGTGGTATACTCTTTCATCGTAGTTACCTTCCTGTTTTATAAGATTGTCATGCAAGTTATAAGATTGTAAAAGAACTCAAATGAAATGTCAAAGTGTGAAGCATCACACAAAAAATATGACATTTTAGACTGTCTCACGGGATAATTAATGGCTTCACTTTTCGGCGAATATTCCTTTATTACCATAGCAGTAGGGTTTGCCATCATTACAGGGGTCATCCTGCTGGGCAACCGCCCGCGCTGGAACGACTACCTCGCCTTTGGCGTCATCGTTGGTGCCATGATCTTCGCATGGACGATCCTGCATCCGCGCCAGACCATTCTAATGGGAGAGGCGAAACAGGTGCAGGCGATGATCGGCGCGGGAAAACCAGTCCTGCTTGAGTTCCAATCGCCCTACTGAATAGGCTGTATCTCAATAAAGCCCGTCGTGGACGAGCTCGAACAGGAAC
Source organism: Anaerolineales bacterium (assembly GCA_037916115.1). Taxonomy (GTDB): domain Bacteria; phylum Chloroflexota; class Anaerolineae; order Anaerolineales; family Villigracilaceae; genus Villigracilis. The sequence continues at coordinate 887 of JBAIYF010000494.1, read as the reverse complement.
TTGGCGATAAAATTTTCTTTATACAGATCAACATTCAAGAAGAAGTAGGCATGGAACTCGCACCCTTGTACGGCTTTGAGTTCACCCCCACCTTCATCTACTTCGACGCGCAAGGCAATGAAATCTGGCGCATGGTCGGCGAATTCGACCCGCAACGTGTGCGCGATACCCTGGCAAATGAGTAACTTCTCCAAACGCCTAAAATTCAATATCTCGTACCTGCTTGGCAACACCCCCTGGGATAGCGGCATCTCCCCACCAGAACTGTACGACTTCATCGCCGCCCACCCCGCCGGGCGCGCACTCGATATCGGTTGCGGAACCGGCACCAACATCATCACCCTCATCAACGCAGGCTGGCAGGCAGAAGGCTTCGACTTTGCCCCGCGCGCTTTACAAATCGCCAGGCAAAAATTGAAAAAAGCGGGCATACAGGCAAACATCTTCAAAGACGACGCCACCCAAATGAAAAACGTCAACCCGCCCTACGATCTCGCCCTCGACCTCGGCTGCTTCCACGGCATCGAAAACAAAGCGGATTACCTCACCCAACTGACGCGCATCCTCGCCCCAGGCGGATATTGGCTCATGTACGGATTCTTCAAACAAGACGCGGCTCAACCCGGACCCGGGCTTGTCCCGTCCGACCTGGACTTGATCCAACGCCATAGCCTTCGCATCACCTCCCGCAAAGACGGCTGGGACAAACGCGAACGCCCCTCTGCATGGTTCTTGTGGCAATTCGTGTGAACGTTGCAATTTAAAGGTAGAAGATCAAAACCCCGCTTTAATCATTTAATATTTACCCATTACTTCATCCCACCAATGAAAATCCTCTTTATCTTTCTCGATGGTATCGGTCTCGGCGAAGACAACCCTGAAACAAA
>JBAIYF010000493.1:0-3235 GCA_037916115.1 Anaerolineales bacterium | reverse complement strand
ATGTCATGTTCTGGTTGTCGCTTGGGGCGGTGGTGGCTTTCCTGCCTTATTTTCCATACTCGAAGCATCTGCACCTGTTCTTTGCGCCGATTAATTTCGCGCTCAAGCCTGAGCGCAAATCCATCGGTCAATTGGGTTACATCAATCTGGATGACCAGTCGATTGAGCAATTTGGGGCGGCCAAAGTCAGCGATTTGGGCTATGAGCAGATTGTGGATGCCTATGCCTGTATCATGTGTTTCCGCTGTCAGGAAGTTTGCCCGGCGTATAACACGGGCAAACTGCTCTCCCCCGCCGCGTTGGAGATCAACAAACGTTATCACTTCAACGGCGGCGGCACGACCGATGTGCTGATGCTTGACATGATCTCGGAAGAAGCGGTGTGGGCTTGCACAAGCTGCGGCGCATGCGTGGACATTTGCCCCGTAGGCAACGAACCAATGCGCGACATTCTCGATATTCGCAGAAACTTGTCCATGATGGAAAGCGCTTTCCCGAAACAGTTGGAGACAGCCTTCAAAGGCATGGAGCGCAATCAGAACCCGTGGAACGTTTCGCAGGGCGACCGCATGAAGTGGGCGGAAGGCATGAGCGTGCCGACCATTGAACAGAACGCTGAACCTGAAATTATTTGGTGGGTTGGTTGTGCGCCCGCCACGGACAGCCGTGCCCAAAAGACCGCACAAGCCTTTGCCAAAATTTTGAATACGGCTGGTGTGAACTATGCCGTGCTCGGCAAAAACGAAGCCTGCACCGGCGACTCAGCTCGCCGCGCCGGGCGTGAAGATATTTTCTTTGGGCTGGCAACGCAGAATGTAGAGATATTGAATGAAGTTGCGCCGAAGCGCATTGTAACGACCTGCCCGCATTGTCTGCATACCATCAAGAACGAGTACCCGGCATTTGGCGGGAATTATCAGGTCATTCACCATACGCAGCTCATCAATGAGTTGGTTGGCGCTGGCAAGATATCAATGAACCTTGAAGGCGATAATATGAAGATCACCTTCCATGACCCGTGTTATTTGGGGCGGCATAACAAAGTCACCGATGCGCCGCGTGATGCGTTGAAATCAGCGGGAGTGGAAACGGTGGAGATGCCGCGCAACGGAGCCAAGTCGTTCTGCTGTGGCGCGGGCGGCGCGCAGATGTGGAAGGAAGAAGAAAACGGCACGGCACGCGTCAATGCCACACGTTTTGCCGAAGCCAAATCCACGGGTGCGGATACGGTGGCAGTAGGTTGCCCATTCTGCATGACGATGATGACCGATGCAGCCAAAAACGATGGCAACGCTATTCAGGTGAAGGATATTGCCGAGATCGTGGCGGAGAGATTGAAGTAGGTCAGTAAACAGTAAACAGTGACCAGTAATCAATGAGCGGACAGAAATGTCCGCTCATTTTTATTTTTCGAAGCAATGTTTCAAACGCAGTATGCCCTCTTCGATTCGATCTTCATCGTAGTATGAAACGCTGAGGCGGAAATGATCGGTCAATCCATTTCGGCTGGAAAAGAGGATGCCGGGGCGAATATCCACCTTGTTTTCTTTTGCCTTTTTCCGCAGCTCGGCTGTATCCACGCCGGGGAATTTCAGCCAGAAGAAGTAGCCGCCATGCGGTGCGGTAAATTGCGCCTGCGGAATATGCTTTTGCAATAATTCATTCATCTTGCGGACACGATGTCCAAGCACATCAACAAGGGATGCGAGGTTTCTATCAAGCCCGCCGTTCTCAATGAGGCTGCGGACAATCGCAGAAGTGAAAGGATTCATCCCGCCGCCGCTATCCAACTGTCCGCAAGCAACTATTTTTTGCATTATCGATGAATGGGTTTGCAGCCATCCCAAGCGCAGACCGGGGGCGAGAATCTTTGAGAATGAACCTAATGAAATGACATGCTCCGAGTCGACGTATGCGCCAAACGATCTGGGCGGTGACTGGGTATAGTTCAAAAAATGGTAAACCTCATCGGCAAGAACGAGGAAGTTGTGTTGTTTTGCCAACTCGATTAACTGGTCGCGCCGTTCTTGCGGCAGGGTATGTCCGCTGGGATTTTGGAAGGTGGGCACAATGTACACGAACTTGGGCGTGGATTCTTTCAAAGCGTGGACAAGGTCATCGATAACGAGACCAGACTCATCGGTCCGAATGGAGACGACGCGCAAGCCATAATCCGCGAAGATGCGCAAGGCAAGGAAGTAGGACGGTTCCTCCACGAAGATCACATCACCGGGTTTGGTGAAGAGCGAGCAGATCAATGCCAGTGCGGAGGAAATTCCCGCCGAGGTGAAAAGGTCTTCGTGCGAAACAGGGAAGCCGTATCGGTCAGACAAGAATTTCGCCAGCGCCGCGCGGAAGTAGCCATCGCCCTGCTCCAAACCATATTGCAAAAATTCACGCTCGCCCAAGCCCAGTCGATGCGCGGCGGCATCGTGAAGCATCTCAAGCGGCAGCATGCGCGGATTCGGGTCACCGGTGCCGAGGTCGATGAAATCGGGAGGAATCAGGGTTTGGATGGTTTGAAGGGGTGGTGTCATGGCGATAGTATATCCGTTATAATCCCTTCAACACCAATTCAGGAGAGAGAGTAGATGCCCAAGAAAAAGGGTACGATTGCACTACCCCTTGAAAAGGAAGAGATCATTAAAGATTACCGCCTTGCCTATCAAAGCAGGCAGGCTTCGCTCATTGGCAGGCGCGAAGTATTGAGCGGCAAAGCAAAGTTCGGAATTTTCGGCGACGGCAAAGAGATCGCCCAACTTGCCATAGCCAGAGCCTTTCAAAAAGGCGACTGGCGTTCAGGTTATTACCGCGACCAGACCTGGATGTTCATGCTTGGCGCAATGAGCATTCAGGAATTTTTTGCGCAACTGTATGCGCATGCCGATACCACCTACGACCCCGCCAGCGGTGGTCGGCAAATGAACGCCCACTTTGCCACACGTCATCTTTACCCCAACGGTTCGTGGCGCCCCCAAACCCAACTCTACAACACAACCTCCGACATCTCCCCCACAGCCGCGCAAATGCCGCGCGCGGTTGGGCTTGCGTATGCTTCGGTGGCGTATCGCAAACTCAGAGAACTGCACGACCTGAAAGACTTCTCCATCAACGGCAACGAAGTGGTGTTCGCCACCATAGGCAACGCATCCACTGCAGAAGGGCTGTTCTGGGAATCGGTCAACGCCATTGGTGTGCTCAAAGCGCCCGCCATCATCACCATCTACGACGATGG
>JBAIYF010000492.1:0-5425 GCA_037916115.1 Anaerolineales bacterium | reverse complement strand
CGCCGGTGTAAGGAGCCCACGCGCCTTCGATGATTTTTGGAAGATATTCCTGCTTTTGCTCTTCCGTGCCGCCCAGCAAAATGGGAGTGGCAAATAGTGCCGGGGTCATCACAGCAAGCGCGCCAGCCAGATCGCCAAATGCCATCTCCTCCACGGCGAGCACACCTGTGACAGCACTGCGCTCACCGAAACCACCATAGGTTTCGGGCGTGGACGCTTGCAGCAGACCCAGCTCCCAACCTTTGTTGATGAGCTTCTGCGGCATTTCACGGTTCTCTTCGGCGTCATGCACCGCAGGACGCAGGTCGTTGGCGGCGTACTTCCCTACTGCATCGATCAACATTTGTTGTTCTTCATTGGGTTCGAACGAATACATCTCTTTTCACTCCTTTGTTAGACGATGAACAATAGACCGTGGACAATGGTTAACGATGATCGATCATCTATCATCCATGGTCGGCGTTTACTTCAACATGCCCTTCAAAATAAAATCGGAATACTCATCTGCGATCTGTTCAATGGATTTGGGTCCATCAGGGTGATACCAGGTCAAAGTCCAATTCAAGGTGCCCATAATGGCACGGGTGGCAAGCCCGGTGTCTTTCAATTCGAAGGTTTTTTGGGCAACGCCTTCATCCAGCACATCGCGCCATAATTTTTCGAACTTATCGCGCAACGGAACATGCCTGGCATGGCTTTTCTTATCGAGCGAGCGATGCTCGAAAAGCAACACCGAGGTAAGGTCGGCATTTTCTGCGAGCCCGGTGAGGTAGCCGCGGATCATTAATCTAAGTTTTTGGTCGGGGGAAATAGTTTGGGAGGAGATGGAGGAGATATGCTCGGTGAGCATGGCAAGCGCGCGGTCTAGCAGCGCCAGAAGAATCTCCTGTTTGGACGTGACATGATGATAGAGACTGGCTTTTTGCACGTCGAGTGCAGAGGCAATATCAGACATGGAAGCGCCATGGAAGCCTTTCTGTCGAAAAACCTGGGCGGCGGCATCGAGGATATCGTCTCGGGTCACTGTATCTCCTTCCCTACCGAACGGTAGGTAGGGCTAGTGTACTACCGTCGTCAGACAGAGTCAAGAGATTTGGCATGCCGACAGGCGGTTCATTGCAATTGCATTGTTTTACGTATCAGCAGGTAAGCCAGTACTTAAGTTCGGGAACTTTCGCCAGCCCCCTTCGTTAATAGCGCATACGTTCAACATTTATTGAAAAGAGGTCAACATGAAACACAAACGATTTGTTCAAATGCTTTTACTCCTGGCGCTCGTCGTCTCTGCGCTTGGATCAGCGGGCAGCGCCCTTGCCTATTCCTGTGGAACCAGCTACACGGTGCAGAAAAATGACACCCTGAGCAGCATTGCCCGCGCCTGTGGTACGACGGTTGCCGCGCTCAAACTGGCCAACCCCAAAGCCGACCCGTACATTTTCGAAGGTCAGATGCTCGTACTGCCCGGCGCCTACTGGGACAACGGCAACGACACCGCAACCTACGTGGTGGCACGCGGCGACACGCTGAAATCGCTCGCCGCCCGCTTCAACACCACCATGGATGCCATCGCCCAGTTGAGCGGTATCACCAACTACAACTTGATCTACGAAGGGCAGCGCATCATCGTCCCAACGAGCATGGTGGTCATCCCCACCCCGATCGTGACCCTGCCCCCGAGTGATGGAACCTATGTGGTGCAAAAAGGCGACACCCTGCGCAAGATCGCCGAGCGCATTGGCGTGACCGTGAACGACATTCTCGCCGTCAACCCGCAGATCAAGAACGCCAACGTCATCTTTGTCGGTCAGGTCATCAACCTCCCTGCAGCCGCCTCGTACTACACGGTGCAAAAGGGTGATACGATGAAGAAGATCGCTGCAAAATTCAACACCACGCTCGAAACTTTGATCGCACTCAACCCTACCATCGCGGATTACAACAAGATCTATGTCGGTCAAACCATTCGAATTCGGTAAGCACACAAGCAAGACATGACAGTCCCTGGATGCTCCAGGGACTGTTTTGTTTATGGACGTTAATTTTCTCCGCTGGTAAACTCGCCTTATTCAATATCCAGGAGAGAATTCATGAAATATTTCGTGACAGGTGCAACCGGGTTTGTAGGCGGTGTTTTGGTAAAAAAAACTGCGCCAACAGGGACATGAAGTGCATGCCTCTGTACGATCACCGGAGAAGACGAAGGAGCTGCACGCCCTCGGCGTAAAATTGTTCAAAGGGGATGTGACCGACAAAGAGTCTATGCGCGAGGCGATGACCGGCGTGGATGGCGTTTATCACGTGGCAGGCTGGTATAAGGTCGGCACAAAAGACAAACGCGACGGCACCCGCGTCAACATTGACGGGACGCGCAATGTGCTGGAACTGATGCAGGAATTAAACATTCCCAAAGGCGTGTACACCAGCACCCTCGCCATCAACTCCGATACCAGGGGCAAACTTGCCGACGAAAAGTATCAGTTCACCGGGAAGCACATCAGCGAATATGACCGCACCAAAGCAGAAGCGCACAAGATCGCGGATGAATTCATCGCAAAGGGACTGCCGCTGGTCATCGTCCAGCCCGGCTTGATCTACGGACCCGGCGATACCTCCACGGTGCGCGTCAACCTGCTCGACCTCTTGAACGGCAACCTGCCCATGCTGCCCAATCAAACCGGCTATTGCTGGGCACATGTGGAAGATACCGTAGACGGGCACATCCTTGCCATGCAAAAAGGCAAACCCGGTGAAAGTTACATCATTTGCGGTGAACCCTACACAGCGCTGAACGCCTTTACCCTCGCCGCCAAAACCGCAGGCGTGAAAGCCCCCATAACCGTCCCATACCAGATGATGAATGCACTTTCGGTGCTTGTCACCCCCTTTGATGCGCTCCTGCCTTCATCTTACACATCCGAAGGGCTGCGTGTGGTTGGCGGTGTGACCTATTACGGCGATAACTCCAAAGCCAAACGCGAGCTGGGTTTCGATCCGCGCCCGGTGAGCGAAGGCTGGGTGGAAACTGTCAGGCATGAAATGAACTTGTTGGGTCGGTCAAAATAAACCAGAGAGGGCGGCATGATGAACAATCCACTAACCGACCCAAATAACAGTCCCCGCATGAAGCTTGGCATATTGCTCCTTGGCATCGGGCTGCTTATCCTTGGATGCAACTTTGCCATCATGTCGAGGTATATCTTTCTGGACGTTTTTGGAACCAAGACCAATGGAGAATTGGTTGTGCATCGCTATAGCTGCATTACGATGTAACCATACGGTACTTCTCCCTGTTCCCTTATTTTGCCAAGGTAAATCTTCCATATTTCATTGAGTATTTGAGCTTTTTCAATATTGCTGCCCTGGCACCGCTCCTGCTGGGCATCGACTTTATCCGGATCGAGCGCAGATATAAAAGGTCGGCGCAGCCCCCCGGCAGTATGGACAATAACTCGAAGCCCGGCGTGTTTTCATAACTGCCGAGGCGTAAGGCATCTGCCGGATGGTTCGAAGCAGGCAGCGGCGCGGCTTGAAGCGCGTCAGTGTGACAGCAAAGGGGCAGCCCCATCGGCTTTTTCAAGAATGAATCTGCTATAATAAAAATATGGCATTACCAAATCCTGCACCCACTACACAAACTCCCCCTCCATTAACGCCTGAACAACTGGCGGAGATCCGCGAACAGGAACGCAAGCAGAAACAAATGATGGCAGGCATTATTGCCGTTGTTGTGGTTCTGGTTGCCCTGCTGGGCGTGGCGATCTACTTCCTGTTGCAGCCTGCCACCCCCACCGACAAGATCCGCGATGTCTTCATTATTGTCGTGGCGCTCGAAACCCTGGTGATCGGTGTGGCGCTGATCGTGCTCATCATCCAACTGGCGAGCCTGATCAACCTGCTGCAGAACGAAGTGCGCCCGATCCTGCATGCCACCAACGAAACCGTCAACACCCTGCGGGGCACGGCGGAATTCCTCGGTGAGAACGTGGTGGAGCCGGTCATCAAGCTCAATGGCTATTTAGCCGGCTTAAAGCGTATGTTAGAATTACTGGGCATCAAGCCCAAATAGTAAAAAATCCATCTTTCAATCGAAACATTAACAAAAAGGAGTAATACCATGTCTGACCGTGATGAATTTGGAGCCTTTCTCGTAGGGTTTGTTGTCGGTGGGCTCACCGGCGCCGTTGTTGCACTGCTTTTCGCCCCGCAAACAGGCGAAGAAACCCGCGCCCTGATCAAGGACAAGTCCATTGAACTGCGCGACAAGGCGCAGCTGACCGCCGAAGAAGCCTACGCCCGCGCCGAAGCCGCCGCCAAGGAAGCCCGCGCCCGCGCCGAAGAACTCGCGACCGAAGCCCGCAACCGCGCCGAACAACTCGCCGCTGAAACCAAGACCCGCGCCGAACATCTCGCCGCCGAGGTGAAGGAACGCAGCAAGGGTGCCATCGAAGCCGTGCGCAAGACCAAAAAAGGCGACGAAGCCACTCCCGTGTAAGGTACGCAGTTATAAAATGAGGGTTTGACGTTGAGTCAAACCCTCATTTTTTATATCATTGCCTGTACCGTGCACAGGCACGCGTGCGAGCCGCATTTTTGCACCATGCGGCGACACTTGCGCCACGCGCCAGTGCGGTGAGCAATCCCCAACTATGCGCCAATTCATGCGATTTTTCTTTTATCTGCTCTACCATCCCTTCGCCTTTACCTATGACCTGGTAGCGTGGGTGGTTTCGTTCGGCAGGTGGAAGGACTGGGTGCGCAGCATTTTCCCCCTGCTCGAAGGGACCCGTATCCTCGAGCTGGGACATGGTCCCGGGCATTTGCAGCGCTTCTTACTGGACCAGGGGCTGGCTCCGGTTGCCCTCGATGAATCCACGCAGATGGGGCGCATCGCCCGCCGCCGCCTGGGTGGGAAGCACAAACTCGCCCGCGGACTCGCCCAAACGTTGCCCTTCGCGTCCGCTTCCTTTGATACGGTCGTCGCCACCTTCCCCACCGAATACATCTTCGACCCCAAAACACTCGCCGAGATCAAGCGCGTACTCGTCAGCGGCGGCAAATTGATCGTGCTGCCCGCCACCTTCCCCTCTAATGGATTTCTAAAATGGCTGTATAAAGTGACCGGGGAAAGTCCGCAGACGTTGGATGCCGCCCTGATGCAGCGCTTTGCCAAACCCTTCGAGCAGGCGGGCTTTCAAACCGAGGTCAAGACCGATGACCGGCAAACGAACGCCATTCTGGTCATCATTACTGCGCGGAAATAGAGTCAACTCTGATTGTTATAAAAAACTCTTGCATACCTGCTCCCGCCGCCGTAAGCAGGTATTATTAAATCACCTTACGCAGTAGGGGAGACCCAACCACGTTTTGTGTAAACGTTTCGTAAAGGGCGACCCTTTCTTGTTGATTGGCACTTCGTCCAACCCGG
>JBAIYF010000491.1:0-13231 GCA_037916115.1 Anaerolineales bacterium | reverse complement strand
TCTCAACCACTCCGCGCCCGGAGAGTCTGCGGGCGATTGCGGATGTGAAGTTGACCCCTTTTTGGCTGGATGACTCCGCCAAACCTGAACCAACCCCACCTCTTACAACCCAAATCCAAACCGACCTCGCCATCATTGGCGGAGGCTACACCGGTCTATGGACGGCGCTGCAAGCCAAGCAAGCCGACCCAACCCGGGATGTCGTCCTGCTTGAAGCGGGGGAGGTAGCCATCGGTGCCAGCGGACGCAACGGCGGTTTTTGTGCCGCGTCGCTCACGCATGGTTTTTCCAATGGCAAGAGCCGCTGGGAAAAAGAACTCGCCACATTGATAAAACTTGGCGAGCAAAACCTCGATGGCATCGAAGCCACCATCAAGCAATTCAATATTGATTGTGACTTCATCCGTTCGGGCGAGATGCACATTGCCACTGAAGAATATCAGGTGGACATGTTGCGCGATGAAGCTGAGGAAGCTTCGCGCTATGGCATGAAATCAACAGTCCTCACGCGCGACGAAGTGCAAGCGCGAGTTCATTCGTCTTCATACCTCGCGGCGATCTTTGAGCCGTCTGTTGCAATGCTCAACCCTGCACGGTTAGCGTGGGGTTTGAAGAAGGCATGTCTCCAGCTGGGCGTCCGCTTTTTTGAGGGCACTCCGGTCACGGCGTTGGAAGAGAGGCGCGAGTCCCTCATCCTCAAAACACCGCACGGACAAGTCGAAGCGCGTCAGGTCGCATTGGCGACGAATGCCTTTCCGCCTTTGCTCAAACATCTCCGGCTTTACGTTGTGCCAGTCTACGACTATGTGCTGATGACCGAACCGCTTACCAAATCGCAACGCGACTCGATCGGTTGGCACGGTCGCGAAGGCTTGGCAGATGACAGCAATCAATTCCATTACTATCGCACCACAGAAGATGGGCGGATTCTCTTTGGCGGATACGACGCCGTTTACTATCGCAACAACGGAGTGGCTCCACACCTCGAAAACCGCCCCGCCTCTTTCGGACTTTTAGCGGAGCACTTCTTCCAAACCTTTCCCACGCTGACGGGACTCCGCTTCACCCACGCCTGGGGTGGCGTGATCGATACCAGTTCACGTTACACTGCGTTTTGGGGCAAGGCGTATCATGGCAAGCTCGCATATGCGATGGGGTACACCGGTCTTGGCGTGGGTGCATCTCGCTTTGGTGCACAAGTGATGTTGGATCTGCTCGATGGTAAACGAACCGAACGCACCGAATTGCAAATGGTGAAGAGCAAGCCGTTTCCATTCCCGCCAGAGCCTTTCCGCTCACCGATCATCAACTTTACACGATGGTCATTGGATCAAGCGGATAGAAATCAAGGTAAGAGAAATCTCTGGTTGAAGACGTTGGATGCGCTAGGGCTAGGATTTGATTCATGATAAAAGACATGGCTCACCCCGAAATTAAGGTTTCGCGGGTGAGCCATGTCTTAAGAGCAAATGGGACGCGGATGTACGCTGAATACGCGGATCTTTTATTCCTTTTCCGCGTCCCAGATTTATTTCGGGGTTAATTATTTTTGCTCTTAACTCCAACTCTCTTTGTAATCCATCACATATTGCTGGAATGAGATCGGCTTTCTGCCTATCAGGTTTTCCACTTCATCCGTTACAGGTTCTGCCATCCCAAACCTTGTGGACGTGTAAAGTCCCATCATGACGACTGCGAAAGCGAAAGGCGTTCCGCGCCGTATGGTTTCAATGAAGAACTGCAACGGGTTCGGATTGCGATACGTTATCGCTTTCCCCAGAACGTTTGACATGATATGTGACGCCTGCCAGTAGTCTAATGCTTCACTGCCGGTCAGATCATAGTTTTTGTTTTCGTGACCTGCTTGGGTCAGCACAGTCGCTGTTACCGCGCCGATGTCGCGCGCATCAATAAAACTGGTTTTAGCATTCCCAACCGGGACGAAGATCTCATTCCGCTCATGGATCTCCTGACGATGGACCGTATTTAGATTTTGCATGAAGAAACTACAACGCAGAAACGTGGTGTTAAATCCACATGCGGTTAGGTATTGTTCCACCTTGTAGTGGGGGACAACCTTGGCATTCTCAATGCCGATCAGGGAAAGAAAGACAACCTGCTCAACACCAGCCTGTTTCGCTGCATCGATAGCGGGGAACATGATTCGCTTCACGTCCGAGATTTGAGGCGGGCGCAGCAGGAACATTTTTTTCACGCCGTTGAACGTATCCGCAAATGTGCTTGCATCCGCAAAATCAAAGCGGACGGCTTGTACTGCATCACCAAACCGCGCCTTGACCTTTTCTGCATCCATATCCGCCGCACGGACCGAGACGTTCTTACTTAGCAATTCCCGTACGACTTCTGCGCCGACATTTCCCAGCGCACCGATCACCAAAATAGGGGACGACATAACTTTTCTCCTTACTTGACTTTATATAGACCAGTCGATATAATAATTGGGCTGTCAAAATTTGGGAAGAGGATGATTGTCATGTCCACTGCACGCGAACAGATATTACAAACCACCTGCACTCTGCTCGAAAAGCAGGGTTATCACGGAACAGGCTTGAATGAGATCGTCAAAGAGAGCGGTGCGCCGAAAGGCTCGCTTTATTACTATTTCCCTGATGGCAAGGAACAGATTACCTCAGAAGCGGTCCTCGATTCAAGCCGGGCAACGTCAGAGCGCATTCGGGCGAATTTGCAGAATAGCGATAATGCGGCAAAAGCCATTCACGATTTTGTTTTGCTGATCGCAGAGAACGTGGAGCGTTCTGGGTTTGCGGCGGGCAGTCCGCTGACGGCAGTAGCGATGGAAACAGCGACGAAATCTGAGCGCATCAATTTAGCATGCCGTGAATCCTATTCCATGCTGCAAATGGCGTTCAAGGAAAAACTCATCTCCAGCGGATACACAAAAACCAAAGCTGATGAACTAGCTACTTTCATTGTGGCGTCTATCGAAGGCGGCATCATTCTCAGCCGCACTTACCACACAGCAGATCCGCTGCGGCTGGTGGCAAAACAACTAAAGGTATTGATTTCAAATTAATTCAAGGAGAGAGTAATGAAGATCATTGTTTTTGGGGCATCTCGTGGGGTAGGGATTAACGTAGTAGAACAAGCTTTGCAAGCGGGGCACATCGTCACGGCGTTTGTGCGTTCACCGGAAACCTTCAAACTTCAACATGCAAACTTGACCGTTTTCAAAGGCGATGCAATGGATGCTTCCGCAGTAGAGCAAGCCATCGCTGGGCAAGAGGCGGTCATCAGCGCTTTGGGACCAACCCGTCCGCCTGTGCCGCATATGATGGAAACATCTGCAAAAAATATTGTGGCGGGGATGAAAAAGCACGGAGTAAAACGCCTCGTCTCCACGACCGGAGCAGGGGTGCGCCAGCCCGAAGATCAGCCAAAGTTTATCGATCACTTTATTGGTTTTTTACTCAATGTGCTGGCAAAAGACGTAGTGTTAGATTCTGCCGCGAATGTGCGTGTCATCCAATCTTCAGATTTGGATTGGACGGTAGTACGCTATCCACGCTTGGTGGATGGAGAGCGGAAAGGCATCTATCGTGTTGGCTACATTGGCAAAGACTCTGGTACACAGATCACCCGCGCCGACGGTGCCGACTTTGTATTGAAAGAATTGGTTGAGAAAAAGTGGCTGCAAAAATTACCCGTGGTTAGTTACTGAACTGAGATAAAGAATTTGGATGTGTTAAGGGGGAGCAAGAAATAAATAAGGCGGTCTTAAGACATAATTGTTGTCAACGGTCATAAGTGCGGAGCAAACGTTGACCAGCATTGATAAACGTAAACTTCCCCGGAAACCAGGTTTCGCGGGGAAGTCATGTCTTAATAACTAAAATCCAGACTTTTTATACCCAATAACGCGCAATAAGGACTGATATTACTTTAAACACTTGAAACCACTTATTAAGAAGGCGTACTATGTTTGTAAGTGAAATTCACATCCGTGGTGTGCCTTTTGCGACACTTCGATTTTTGTTCTATGTAAAAAAGGAGAACATATGAAGAAGACGCGCTATACCATGTTCATTGTGACGTTGTTCATTGTGCTTGTTATTAGTGCAATGAATACCGCCCCGGCATTAGCTGATGATGAGGTCCCGCCTCCATCAGAACCGTCTGATGTGGTAGTTGACCCACCTCCGCCTGTAGAGGTGACAGGAGTGGAGGAACTCCCCCCGGCAGGAGATGTGGTTGAAGAGTCTGCTGCTGTGGTGCCTTCCACGGTTGAAGAAATAATCCCAACAGAAGCGGTGGGCACAGAGGGATTGATCAGTCAAGTCCCAGAGGGGACAGATGTGGTGGTGGTAAATGCCGAAGGAGAAGTGGTTCCTTTGGTAAGCCAGGAGGCAGCAGATATCATCAACCTGAACGACCCGATCTGGTGTCCAACCGGTGTAGCGCCCATACCTGGTATGGGCGGGTGTACTGCTACCCAATCTTCATTCAATGGCGGATTGATTTCATTACTTTCCAACAAGACTGTCAATGGGACGATCTGGATCCTGGGATCGTACACAGGAACGATTGGTGTTGAAGGCGGGCCGGTAAGCATTGACGGATCCGCACTTGGCACAACTGCCAATTTTGCTCTAACGATTCAGGGTGGTTGGACGGGTGCATCCACAGGGACATTGGTGGATACCACCAATCCTTCGGAGTTTAATGTGCCTTTGAGCATCATTAACTGGCAGGCTGATGTAACCCTAAACGACTTGTTGATCACCGCCGTCACTGGATCGGGCAGCACAGCACTAACAGTCACTACTACGAAAAACATCAATATGAATCGTGTTGATGTGAGTGATAATGATGGTGATGGCGCTAATGTGTATAATGCCGGCGGTATTGGGAATGTAACAATTAATTCCAGCCATTTTGATAACAACGCAGGAACCAATATCGGCGGTATATCTGCATATTCTACCGGGCTCATCACGTTAAATACGCTTACTGCTATAGGCAATGGCGCATTCGGCGCATACTTTAGCAACACAGCTGCTCCTGCCCCAGCGCCCAAGGCTGTCACCCTCAGTGGTGTAAACAATTTCAGCGATAATTTCTCCACGGGCTTGAGAATATATTCAGATGGAGCAATTACTGTAAACAATGTCACCGCAAGTGGAAATGGACAACCAGGCGACCCAAATAATGGGTGGGGGGCTGTTCTTTCCAATACTTCTGCTGCCACTGCACAGCCGATCACTCTGACCGGCACCAATACCTTTGAATACAATTCAGGTACAGGTCTTGGTGTGTGGTCAAATGGTGCGATCACTGCTTCAAATCTGGAGGGAAACAACTCCGCTAATTGGATTGGGGTTTATCTGCAAAATGATGGCGCTGCGACCCCTCAACCTGTCACTCTGACCGGTACTGGAGGATTTGACGACAATAATTGGACCGGTCTCATTATCTATAGCAAAGGCGCGATCACTCTGAATAATATCTATGCCTTTGGGAATGGCAGTAATGGCGTATATTTGGATAACCAAATTGCCTTTGGCGTAGGCGGCGTTACTGTAAACGGCTTCAATGGATTTGCCTACAATGGTGAAAACGGGATTAGCATTTACAGTAATGGCGGTATTACACTCACTAATCTGGATTCCTATGAAAATGGCATCGATGGCGTGTACCTGAATAATGATGTGCCCGGCTCAATAGGCGGGATCTCAGTTGGTACTGCCGCACCGAACTGGATCAATTATTTGGGAGGTAATGGTGATAACGGTATTGAGGTCCATAGCCGTGGAGCAATTACCTTCTTGAATGTTGAAGCCAGCAATAATGGTTATACGGGTGCATACCTGGTGAACAACACCGCGGCTTCAGCCATGGCTGTTACCATCACGAACAGTATGTTTGAGTATAACGGTCAGGTAAATGATGACCTGGTTGCTCAATTGGGACTGGAAGTATATTCCAAGGGTGCCATCACAATTTCCAACATTGACGCCAACTACAATGGAAATGGCGATTTGGATGGCGATGATGGAGGTGCCTGGCTGGAAAACACTGCCGGTATGGCAGGAGTAACCCTGCTTGGCGTGAATATGGTTTCTGGCAACGAGTGGGGCTTGGGTATCTTTACCAACGGTGCTGTTGTTCTGAATAACCTGGTGAATAACGGCAACTACAATGGTTCTGGTTTGTATGTTGATAACTGCGGCTGGGATGGCTCTGCTTGTACATCTGCGATCGTTGCACCTGTCAGTATTTTGGGTACAAATGAGTTCAAATTCAACAGGCGCGGCATCCATTTGACCACCAATGGCGTGATCATACTGAATAACATCACTGCCAACAATAATTTTGGAACTTGTCAGCAATGTGGTGGTGTCTATTTGTGGAATGCCAACTCGTCCGCAAGCGCCGGCGTAACTCTTACGGGTATTAATACCTTCCGTGAGAACAGCATGACCGGGTTACAGATCTATTCCAAGGGTGTGATTACGCTCAACAGTGTTACTGCCAATGACAACGGTTGGTACGACGCAGATAACCTTTCCCTAACCTATGATCAGTACTTTGGAAATGGCGCCTATATTGACAACACATTCGCTGTCACGCCCAAGTCGGTTACCCTGACCGGTTTGAATTCATTTATGGGCAATGCGACCACAGGTCTGATAATTTACAGCAAAGGCTCCATTGCTGTAAATTCTGTTAATGCAAGTTGGAATGGTTGGGTAGACGGCTTGGATGCAGATCCAACCGACTCATCCCATGGAGACGGTGCCTACCTGGATAACTGTCTATTAAGCGATGCAGGTACACCGCTTGATGATACGGATGATTACTGTGGAAACTCTGTGCTGACTTCACCCATAACACTCACTGGCACGAATGCCTTCATGGGAAACAGTTGGGGCGGCGGTTTGATCGTGGAGACTCTTGGTGCGATTACGGTAAATAACGTGACAGCCAATGACAATGGGTGGGCGGGTTTGAATCTTGATAACAACTGGACATATTGGAATGCAGCAACCAGTTCATTCAAGTTTCCCTACAGTAATGTCACTCTCCTCGGATATGCAAATGCGAACAACAATGGCTCTCGTGGTATCGGCATATATAGCACCGGAACAGTCTCTGTGATCAACGTGAACGCCAATAACAATGGCGGTACAGGACTCCGGATTTATAACGCAGCCGATCCTGCGTTGCCCAAAGCGGTTTCTTTGCTTGGCACCAATACATTCAATGATAACTGGATGGATGGTCTGAATATTTCCAGTTACGGTGCCGTAACGACCAATAACATCTCGGCTCAGCGGAATGGACATTATGACAGCCCGACCGACACCTATTTTGGCTTCGGCACAAAGATCAACAATTGCGGATGGGATGGCTCTGCCTGTTACGTATCTTCCCCTGCATCGGCAGTTCTCGTAAATGGTACCAACAATTTCTCCGATAACACCCTAAGCGGCTTGGAAGTGTACAGTAAAGGCGCTATCACCATTAATGGTCTTAATGCCAGTTGGAATGGCTGGGTCGATCAAAACAACGAGGACTATTGGGATCACGACAATGATCCTTTTACTCCTGATGTGCCCAATACCAACACTGTATATGGTTACGGTGCATTCCTCTATAACCGGGATGGACTTGCTCCCGTGACCATCAATGGCACCAATACCTATTTCGAGAGCAACTGGAATTCCGGTTTGCATGTCGAGTCTAGAGGAGCTATTACGGTCAACAATCTTACTTCAAGATGGAATGGGCAGGAAAACAATTTCTATAACAACGCAGATCCTTTTGACGCGAACGATGCGAATGGTGCTTACCTTGATAACTGGTGGTCGGGTGCGACAGGTGGCGTAAGTATTATTGGTTACAGCAGGACCAATGGCAACATAGAATATGGTCTTGAAATATACAGCAAGGGGATTATCACCCTTGCAAATGTGACCTCAAATAATAACTCCTTCAAAGGTGTTCATCTGGAGAACTCCGCATCCGCTTCTACGCCCATGGCTGTTACTCTGACTGGGGCAAATAACTTCACTGGAAATGGGGCGCATGGGCTGGTGATCAAGAGTTACGGTGCCATCACTCTAAGCAATGTCAACGCTAATTGGAATGGAGGCGCTTATAACGCCTATATCGACAATTGTCGTTATGGTACAACAGCTTGTACAGCTCTGGTTCAATCCGCAATCACGCTGACCGGCACGAACAGTTTCGATGACAACTGGGGCGGTGGCGGTGGTTTGTATATGGAGAGCTTTGGCAATATTACAATGAACAACCTCTCCGCGAGCAATAACAATGGTAATGGCGCTTACATTGACAATCAATGGATCAATCAAGCGGTCATCCCAGTCGCTTCACTGGGTAATCTCACCATTACTGGATATGCTTATTTTGACGGTAATGGATCGGAAGGTTTGGTTGCACTGAGCAATGGGAATATCACTATTGCCAATTTGGAAGCCAATAACAATGGTGGTGATGGTTATACAGGCGGTGCTTACCTTTCCGCTGAAAAGCCCGGTGTTGGCGTCGGTAATGTGGTTTTGACAGGTTTCAATAGCTTTAGCCAGAACTATGGCGGCAACGGATTAAGAGTCTTTGCAGATGGTGCCATCACGATCGCGAACCTTAGTGCCAGTGAAAACTGGAACGGCGGTGGTGCCTATCTCTACAACCGTTACACGAACACTCTTCCAATGGCCGTCACTTTGACCGGTTCAAACAACTTCTGGCACAACTATATGGATGGTCTCGCAATCTACAGTTACGGTGCTGTGACCGTAAATAGTGTTGATGCATCCAGCAATGGCATTGACGAGTTTTGGGTTGATCCTGCGGGTCCTGAAATTGGTTGGGGCCTCTATATTGAGAATAGAAACCCAATAGCCATATCTGCCAAACCGGTTACTCTGACAGGGACGAACGTATTCAATGGCAACTGGAACAGCGGCTTGGAGATATGGAGCTCGAACATTGTTACACTTTCCAATGTTACGGCGCGATGGAATGGAAACTACTATGATGAGTTCTACTCCTATGCCGGTTCAGATGGAACCTACGTTGGCTGCGGCGACCAAACCATTAATAACGGGGCTGGCGATTTTTATGTAGGATGCGGCGCGTATATTGACAACACTTCGGCTGCCACCCCGTTAGGAGTTATCTTGAGTGGTGTCAATGAATTCAACGGCAACACCCATGATGGTCTGAGAATTTTCACAGACGGCCAGATCGCGTTGAACAACATCAACGCCAATAATAATGGCTGGTATGCTGATTGGGCAGACACAACCCCCGATACTGTATTTGGAAATGGCGCATATGTGATCTCCTATATGAAAGGTGTCGTTCTGACTGGCGCCAATACATTTGATGGCAACTGGGATCATGGTTTGTTTGTTCAAGCACTTGACCCTATCACGGTTAATAACCTTGAGGCAAACAACAATGGAGTTATGGGTGCCTACCTCGATAACTTGTGGAATGTGAAACATTCAAATGTTACTGTCACAGGATATTCCAATACCCATGGAAATAATGGTGATGGTCTTGTGGTCTACACCAACGGCTCGGTAACACTTGCAAACATCAACACCACCTCCAACAATGGGAATGGTCTGTATATCGAAGCCTACGACAATAACCCTGCTCCATTGGGAATGCCTTCAAATGTGACGATAAGTGGCACGAACTGGTTCTGGGGCAACAATTTCGATGGTTTGTGGGTGCTTGCTGATGGTGTCATCTCGTTGAACGACATCAATGCCAGTCACAATGGCGGCAATGGCGCCACTCTTGATAATGTTTCCACGGGATATTGGACTCCACTGCCATCCGTCCGCTTGGCTATTACAGGAACTAACAACTTTAATGGCAATGGCAACATGGGTCTGGATTTCCTGGCTTATGGTAACGTAACCTTGTCCCGCATCACTGCAGATAACAACGGTGGCACGGGTGTGAACGGATCTACTACAGGGAACATCACATTCGCTTGTGGCAGCACAACAAGGAACAACGGTTCTGGGTACGATCTCTCTGCATCTGGCACACTTACCCTGAGCGGAGTATATAGCTTCAGTAATTTCCTGAGCGATGTAAGAAACTATTCAAACCTTGTAAGAAACCGTGCCTGTCCGCTTCCATAAGAGATAAAAGACGTTGTAGTAATTGAAAAAGGGACGGTCGCAAGACCGTCCCTTTTTGTGAGTGCATGTGATAGATTTCTTGAATAACAAGCAACTCCGCTTTTGAAAAATTACTTTTGGTATTCTGCTTAATCTCAAAATTTACCCTTAATTTATGCTGGAAAATTAGGTTACAATTTTATTGTTACATTTATGTCGCGGCGATTAAGACTCATGTGTAACAAAGATAGCTAGCTGTAAATATAAAATTTTTAATTGCAAGAAATATATTTCCACTTGAAGGAATCAAGAATGAAAAACAATTACATCAGGATAGGTTTTGTTGTCATATCGATCATTGCCATTATTGTAGCGGCAGGGGCATTCCTTAATCCGCCTGCGACAAGCACTCCCTCTACAGCAACTACTACCCTCATTCCAGAAACACCGACTGCTACAAATACCCCCGATCCATGCTCCACCGAAAGAATCGGAGATACAGTCACACGCTTCGATAGAATTTCGCGTGAATTCAATGATGCATTTATTCTTGCCCAAAACACCCCGGCTGCCCAGTTGTCTGCCAACATTACTGAATTGCAGAGAATTCGCCGGGCTGCCGAGGATTTTGTAATTCCAGATTGCTTGACCGAACTTAAAAATCTTCAGTTGGGTTTTATGAATTCTGCGATCGATGCAACTTTGACACTGTATTCAAACTTTTCCGGTGATCCAAACCAGACATTGACTGAGGAGCAGGTGAACCTTGCTGTTGTATCGATCAACCAAAGCATGGCATCGGCGCAGGATTATGGCTTTCAATATACTGTGGAAATGGGACGCCTTCTCGGTGTTACATTGACACCTTCCCCAACCATGCCTCCTTCCGAAACATCAACTCCGACCCCCTAGTTCGAAATTTGCAGGAAAAACAAATCGACCGCCAAATGATCATTTGGCGGTCGATTTGTGTAAAGCTGCAAAATGCTTTTTTACTTTCGCGTCGGCTTGGACATTTCGTCCACGACTGCGTTGTATAGCGTTTCCGCTTTCAATTCATTGAGCGAGAAGCACGGCGCTTCGAGGTGGTCTGCCAATTGCTGGGCAAGTCCTTGGTCAAAAGCGGCGTGCTCCATATTGATAACAACCGAACGGATCTTTTCCTGTGCGATCATTTCGGCAAATTTGAAACCCTCTTCTTGCGGCGGTAAAGTTCCCAGAGAAACATTCCCAGCTCCATCGGTCAGAACGATCAGAAGCGGTTCCACATCCGGGTGGATATGCTTTTCGTGCATGATGACATCATGTGCCATGAATAAGCCTGCTGAGAGCGGTGTTTTTCCGCCGACGGGAATATCTGCCAGGGCGCGTTGGGCAAGTTGGACTGAACTGGTGGGGGAGAGGACCAATGTGGCACGGTCTTTTTGGAAGACGATCAAACCAACACGGTCACGGCGCTGGTAGGCATCTGTCAACAGTGAGAGGATGGCACCCTTGGTGGCATTCATGCGCTCGGCAACCGCCATTGACCATGAGGCGTCCACAAGAAAGAGCACCAGGTTCGCAACCCGCTTCACACGGATCTTGCGCTGAAGGTCGCTCTTCTTGATAGAGAAGGCGAGTTTCTTACGTTCTTCTGTGCGTTGTTTTTGGAAAGGCGCCGCGGCGCGGATGGTCGCGTCGAAAGCAATGTCGGTCAGGTTATCGCCAGCAGGGCGGGCTTTGATGTAACGCCCATGTTTGCGCTCGGTCTTGGTGAGCGAACGTCGGCCCGCCTGCTTGCGAGTGAGTTTATCTAATGGAGTGTTGAGCTTGCGCGGCTGGAAGGTTTCACCGGCTTTGACCTTTTGTCCGCCTTCCCACCAGTTTGCGTTGGTGCTTGCAAACACTTCCCGATTTTCCATCGGTTCGGGGTTGCCCTGCTGTGGACCTTCCTCGGTCTGCTCATCTTCCAGTTTTAAGTTTTTTTTTCCTCTTTTTCGCCGCCATCCTGACTTTCAGAGGATTCTTCATCCTCATCATTCGGCACAGACTGCCCCGCTAACTGCTCGATGCGTTCCTGCAGCTGTTCGGTGGTCATTTCGGCTTGTTGGAAGGGTGTGCGTTTGATGCGGTGCGGCAAAGCCAGCTCTGCAGCAAGGGCGATATCGTGGTCGTTGATCTTGGTGCGCCCCTCAAAAGCAGCTTCAGCGCGTGCAGCTTTGAGAATGACCATGTCTGCACGGTGACCATCTACATTTAGGGAAGCGGTTAGAGCGGCTATGGAGAGCAGGTCGCGGGTGGTGTACTTCACCTGGTCTACCAATTCGCGGGCTTTGGCGATCTGCTTTGAAAGTTCTTCTTCTTTGGGCAGCCACTGCTTGCGGAAGGCTTCGGGGTCTTGTTCATAGGAGATGTTGCGCTCCATGATGGTCATGCGTTCACGCGCTTCACGAATGCCAACGATCTCGACGGAGAGGGCAAAGCGATCCAGCAACTGGGGACGAAGATCTCCCTCTTCAGGATTCATCGTCCCGACGAGAATGAAGCGAGCGGGGTGGGCAAACGAAATGCCTTCGCGTTCCACTGTGTTCACGCCCATGGCGGCGGAGTCCAACAAAATATCCACCACATGGTCGTCGAGCAGGTTCACTTCGTCAATGTAGAGCAGACCGCGGTTGGCGTTTGCCAGCACACCGGGCTCGAAGTGACGTTCGCCTTTTTGAATGGCTTTTTCGATGTCGAGTGTTCCGACCACACGGTCTTCGGTGGCGGAAACGGGAAGATTGATAAACGGGGTTGCGCGTTCGGCGGTGGGGAGCTTCTTTGTCGCAGCGGCGCGTTCCTTACACTCGGTACACCAGGTACCGGGTTTTTCCGGGTCGCACCCAAAGCGGCAATCTTGAACGACGGTTACATTTGGAAGCAGGGCGGCAAGTGAGCGCGAGGCGGTGGATTTAGCTGTACCGCGTTCACCGCGGATCAATACGCCGCCGATGCGGGTATCCACCGCGTTGAGGATAAGCGCACGCTTCATGCGCTCCTGACCTACGATTGCTGTGAAGGGGAAAATAGCGGGCATTATTTTTTAACTCCAGCCAGAG
>JBAIYF010000490.1:0-3598 GCA_037916115.1 Anaerolineales bacterium | reverse complement strand
GTTGAAGTGGTAAAAGCCGAGGCTGTCTTGAACGATCAGCGATTTATCATTCGACCGAGTCAACGCCTTCAGTAATTCTGATTTTTCCACCTGCGCCGCGGTCATGCGATTCTTTTCAAGAAAGCCGGGCAGTGATTTATCTGGATAAAGCAGGTATGTGTTTTGATCTTCACGATACAGCGGACTTTGCCGCAAAGCATTCAGCAATTTTAGCGCTTCTTCGCCGGAAAGCATGTGCGAAGAAAGGATCGAAACCTGTCCTTCGAGCATCATGTCCAGCGTGCCGATGGAGGCACGACCATTTTTGAAGTGCAGAATATTGTAGGAATGAAAGAGCCCATCAGCACGTTGATTCGCCCGCAGGGAATGTTCCACATACTCCTGCGCGAGTTTCAAGAAGGAATCCAAGTCTTGCAGGGTCAACTCGCTTTGCTGACCGGAGAGACCTTTTTCATAAAATGCCCAACGATAATCACTGCCCACCTGCCCAAGCGCAGACATCATGTCAGCGCGGACTTCATCATCGAACGAGCCGGAAAGTCCGTTCTCGAAGCGCTTCAGAACATCGAAGATCTCACGCTGGAATTTCGCCACTTCCACGCTGAGAAATGCTGTTTTCAAATTTGCTTTGGCAAGCAGGGCGCGGAAAAAGACAATGTAGCGGCGTAAATATCCCAGTGTGACCACTGAAATGCCTTTGCCCACCAGCGCATTGTTGGCGTCATTCCATTCGGGGCGTTGGGTGTTCATCCAAATGCCGCCTTCAGGGACGAAGTTCGACAGTTTGGCGAGCAGGAGGATGAGCAGTTTTTCGGTCAAATTCTGGTGCAAAACCTTGTCGCCGCTGAAGACCAGTTTTGCATCGGTACCCATCTGCTTGACCTTTGCATCAATCTCATGCTCCAAATGATGATCAAAAACGATGGTGTTGTATGGGTCCTTGACCAAGTCTGCATACGGCTTGATGCGATAAGGCACATTGGCACAGCTCAAAAGCGGACGGTTCAAAAAGCTTTGTAATTTTCCGGGGTGCGCCGCGGCGCTGATCTCCATCAACTTTTGCAGGTAGATGATCTGATGGTCGCTCCAATAGCCGATGTTCGCCCAAGGGTTGCCTTCCTCCGGCGCTTCCCATTCGATGCCGTCGCGCGTAATGCGATAGGGGTTGTATCCGTCGGCGGTGGTGGCGCTCAAAAACGTGAAGATCATGCCTTCGATAAATTCAGGGAAAGAATATGCCAGCGCTTCCCAATTTTGGAAGATATCGCGCCAGTTGCCTTCGTAGTCCAGCCGCTGTGAGCCATCGACATTCTTG
The DNA here is from genome assembly GCA_037916115.1 of Anaerolineales bacterium. GTDB lineage: Bacteria > Chloroflexota > Anaerolineae > Anaerolineales > Villigracilaceae > Villigracilis. Next base: position 2,283 of record JBAIYF010000490.1, on the reverse strand, counting down.
ATGTTGATGCTGAAACGATTCCACGGGCGGCTTGGGTCGCCGTGCCTGCGGCTGAAACTGAGCGGCAAATACGTGTAACTCAAGCGCAGCAGGTCACTATCTCCATATTCCTCCGCGCGCTGATACAGGTCGGTGATGCTCAAGCGCGGTGAAAGGGCATTGAAAAAGTCGGCGTGCGTTTGCAGGCAGGTGCGGTTGCGAATGGATACAAACTTTACAAAATCAGCCGCGTCCACTTGATATTGGTCGGCGAAAATGCCACCGCGCATTTCATTGAAGAGCACGTTCGCAAAGTGATGCGCGCTGACCACCTGTTCGGCAGAGGTTTGCAGCCCATCCCCCATTGCTACAATGCGTTCAAGATTTTGCGAGTTGGCATCGATGTCCTGCTGGATGAATTCTTGCAAGGTTTGTGAATCTTTTTGAAGACGCGCTCGAGTCGCGACGATGGCTGAGGCATCTTGATCCACATCAGAGACGATGTGCCAGCTGTGTTCCCCGCCTCCTACCAGACTGAGAGTGGAGTGGGCGAAATAAGCCCCACGCCCCCCTCGAACCTCTCTCTCGTTCTCCACCCCATGCCCTGCGCGGAAGCGGTCAAGTTGGTCGGACGAGAGCAGGCGGGCATCACACTCCAAACCGGTTTGGAAAACGGTGGTTGCCAGCAGAGACTCGCTCGGCTCGGCGAGGTCGGTTAGGGTGGAGGATAAGGCACATATCGCCAGACCCGTTTCAGGGTCCAGTTCGAGGCGTTTGTAGGCATCCAACAAAAGGCTGAGGTTGTTTTGAGTCGCGGCTTGCACATTGGCGGGCAAAATGTTCTGGATGCCATCGAGAATCTCGACGCGGCACGGGGCGGCATCCTGATTGATGAGCGAGCTGGTTTTGATGAAGCCGAAGGTTTCGCCGGTGCGCCAGGCGTAGCGGAAGGTTAAGCCAAGATCAACATTGATCTCTTCGAAGATGATGGCGGTGCCATTCGTGTGTTTGTAGAGGTTGCGCTCAATGGTGTACAGCCCCTGCTGGCGGATGGAGAACGGCTCCCACAACCAGGCGCGTTCGTGGCGATGGACGATGAAGATGGTCTTGCTGCCGGTGTACTCACTGTTCTCGGTCAGCTTGTCTTCGGTGTAATAGGGGAAAAGCGCGTGGTCGGCGTTAATGCGCCCGGCGCTCAGCCCGCCAGTTGATGAAATGAAAAGCCAGTGGTCGGAGCTGCTGACGATGCTGACGAAGAATGGTGCAAGCGCGTTGACGTTGCGGATCTTGTAATACTGCCCGCCCCATAGTTCCACAAATTCCCCAGTTATTTCACGGTTTGTTTTTTTGAGTTCCGTCTCACCGATTTGGAGAGGGGCTGATTGGCGTACCGACATGGCATTTCCTCAATATGTTCTCGTTATTCGCTGAAGTGAGAACGGGATACTTTCACCCAATCGATAAGGAGTTTGATCTCCTCGCGCTGGATGGCTCGGACGGTTTCTTCGGGAAGTCCGTAATACGGTGCTTCAATTCCGTTGGTCTTGAATGGATAGATACCCCCCAAGGCAAAATTCAATAGCATGAAGTGACTTTGGTCGAAGACCCATTCACCATAGAAGCCGATCATGGGGCGGGTGACGCGATAAACAACTTCATCATCTACTTTGAAGTGGATGTGATCCGGCGCCCAGTCCATTGAGTAGACATGCCAGGTGTGGACGGCGGCAGGATGGGCGAAAAACTTCTTGTTGACCATCGGAGTTTCGCCGAAATAGTTTGGTCCATGAATGGCGACGCTGGTCCAGTCTTTTTCGCCGACATATTCCATGATATCGAGCTCGCCGCAGTGGGGCCACTCGCCGTTGCTGCCCAACATCCAAAAAGCGGGCCACAGCCCCACGCCTTCGGGTAGCAAAATGCGGGCAGAGACGTTACCGTAGGTAAATTCCACCTTGCCGCGCGTGTGAATACGCCCGGAGATGAAGTCGAAGGCATTGCCTTGTGGGGTGACATATCCTTGACGATAACGCGGGTGAATGACGAGCACCCCGTTGGCTTGGTCACTTTGACCGTTTTCGATGTAGAGGGTTTCGCTTGAGTCGATGTAGGCTTGCTGCTCGTTGTTGTAGACCTGACCGGTCACTTCCACGTTCCAGGCGGAACGGTCCAGCTCGGGCGAGGTGAAATCGTCAAAAAATATGACCTCAGTTTGTTGTGAGGCGGAGGTAGTTCGATGATGAGACATGAAAAACCGGTTTTAGGGAATTTTTTGATACACACGCACATAGTCGACCTGGTATT
>JBAIYF010000489.1:0-1912 GCA_037916115.1 Anaerolineales bacterium | reverse complement strand
GCCAATCGGGGTGATCGTCTGCAGTGCTGCGAAGTACCAGTGCCAATTTATTTGCCAGAGCCAGGTCAGTAGCTTCGCCAAACACATCTTGCGCCAGGGTCAACACCAATTGATCGATGGGAAGAGTGACCGCACTTAACCAACGCTGCACATTGACGCGGAAGTGAGACAACTCTTCGATGACTGGCACCGGCTCCGACTCGCCCAAAGTAGATAGCCAATCATTGGCGTGTTGTGGTGCGATAAAGTTTTCCACATCCACCATGCGGCGTAATAGAGTCGGTATCTGTTCAATGTAGGAGCGCCCCTCCATTGCCTCATCCGAATCACCTTTACTGTTGCTTCCAAACACATCCCGACGATATACCTCGTATGCCTTAGACAATTTCCGCGCACTGCCCGGCTCGGACAAATACGAAAGTAAATAACTCAACGCTCCCGCCGCCGCGCGCGTCTCCGATGTGGACGAGATCAACTCGATCGGTTCAATTCCGCGCTGGCGCAGGGCATTGACCATCTCCACGCCGCGTTGGTTGCGCGGAACGAGAATGGCAATCGTCGGTTGTTCTTCGATGGGAAAGTCCGCGAACGAATCGACATATCCCTTAATGGACTTTGCCACGGCTTCCAATTCCTGCTCAGGCGTGTAATTTGTCGAAATGAATTTGATTGCCTCTGGGTTGTCGGGCGGATTCTGTTGCGGGTCATTTTCCGGCACCGGCACGATATGCGGCACGGAAAGCGCCGTCCGCACGTTGGGGTCGGGGTGGGCGGTCATGACCCAGTCAATGAGATGATTGGCAATTGCCAACACCGAAGGCTGGGAACGCCCCGATTCGGGCATGTCTACGCTGGGGTTATTTTGGATGAAGGCACGCAAAAGTTCAGGCGAGGCTGTGGTGAAGGTTTCAAAAATGGCTTGGTTCGGGTCGCCCACGCGCACCCAATTACCTGTCTCACCACCGCTCAATAACGAAAGAATCCGCTCCTGCGTCCGGCTCGAATCTTGAGCTTCATCTTCCAAAATGAAGGGATAGCGATATTGCAAACGCTCGCGGAATTCATCGTCCGTTTCGAGCAAGGTCAACGCCAAACGGATGAGGTCGTCAAAGTCCACGGCGCCGCGGTAGGCGAGGGCACGTTGATAGTCTGCGTAAATGGCGTGTCCAAGCTCGGCTAAAGGCAACGGGGCAGGAGCCGCATTGAGTTTGGCTCGCAGGCTTTCTGGAGTCAGGAGGCGGTCTTTGGAGGAGCGGATAAAGGCAAGGGCGATGGAGTCCAATAGATCGGGCAGTTGCTGACGTTTGACCCAATCCCGTTTGGAGTTATCGAGCGCCGGGTCGAGATAGTCATCGAGCGAGTGACTCGCCAGCCAGGCATTGACCGACTCGCGCCGGATGAAACCAGCCTCACGCTCATCGATGATGCTAAAACGCTCTTCCAACCCAACCTTCGCCGGTTTTTCGCGGACAATGTCATGGGCAAGCCCATGCAGGGTACGCACGCGATATTTGTATAGCGCTTGCAACGGATTATCGAAGAAACGTTTGATGCGCGTTTCGAAATTGTCCACCGCCGAATTGACGAGGGTGACGATGAGCACTTCCTGATCGTCACCAAGCCGTCCCTCTTGAATGAGCTTGGCGGCGAGTGCAGAGAGGATGTGTGTCTTGCCTGCGCCGGGCACCGCGGCAATGCCAAGCCTCCCGCCGTTGTAGCGGAGGATTTGTTCTTGCGAAGGGCGAGGGGTGAAGGACATAAGAAATTAACCGCAAAGCGCGCTAAGGGCGCTAAGATTTTTTATTGAAGATCAACCTGTTTTGTGGTTCATCGAGACCGAGAACTACTCTTTGTATACCATTTTTGATCAACTTTACATTCCAGTTTATCAGAAAGCCGAGTTTGACTTTCT
>JBAIYF010000488.1:0-1791 GCA_037916115.1 Anaerolineales bacterium | reverse complement strand
GCGAGCGCAACCTTGAAAATGTAGACCTCTCCACATGGCGAGCCATCATCAACTGTTCCGAGCCGGTCCACGTTGAAAGCCATGACCTTTTCCATGAAAAATTTTCTGCATACGGCTTGAAGAAGTCCGCGCTGCAAACGTGTTACGCCATGGCGGAGAATGTCTTCGCCGTGACTCAAAGTCCGCTGGATGGAACTCCCGCCGTGGATGAGATTGACCGCGAGACTTTCATGACTCAGCGCCTCGCGACTCCGCCCGTGCCTGACCAGCCCTCCATGAAGATGACTTCGTCCGGGCATCCGCTACCTAACGTGAAAATCCGCGTGGTGGACGAATCCTTCAACGATCTGCCTAACCGCACCGTTGGTGAAATCGCCGTCCAAAGCGACTGCATGCTCACAGAATACTTCAACCGCCCCGACGCAACTGAGTCTGCCATCAAAAATGGCTGGTATCTCACGGGAGACTATGGCTACATCGCCGATGGCGAGTTATACGTTTCAGGCAGAAAGAAAGACCTCATCATCGTTGGCGGCAAGAACGTGTACCCGCAAGATCTGGAGTCACTTGCCAGCGAAGTGCCCGGCGTCCACAAAGGGCGGACGGTTGCCTTCGGCATGTACGACGAAGAAGAAGGCACCGAGGAAGTGGTCATCATCGCCGAAGCTGACTCAGCCTCCCCGTCGGAGATGGAGGCGATAGCGGACGCCATCCGCAAGCATGTCACCAAAAGTTCCGCCATTGCCCTGCGCCATGTCAAAGTTGTCGATGACAAATGGATTCTCAAAACATCCAGCGGCAAGACGGCAAGGTCAGCGAATAAAGAAAAATTCCTGAAAGAACTTGGCAAGATATAGAAAGGTAACCCTGTGCAATTCACAAAAGAAGAACTGACCGCACTCCTTAATGGAGAAACGCCGCTGCAATTGGCAGGGCTGGACTTGAGCAAAGCCAGTTTGAACAACGCGGAACTAAGCAAAGCCAACCTGAGCGGCGCAAACTTGACCCGCGCTTTTTTAGATGGTGCAAAACTGCGCTATGCCAACCTGAACCACGCCAATCTGGAAGACGCCAGCCTGACAGATGCCAACTTCCATAACGCCACCCTTGTTGAAGCCGACCTGAGCGGCGCGAACCTGAGCAATGCCGACCTCAGCGGCGCTGACTTGAGCGGTGCCAGCCTGCACCACACGAATTTCAGCAATGCCAACTTGAAAGGCACCAAACTGACTGGAGCAAAATATAGCAGCTTCACCCAATGGGCAGCAGACTTCGACCCAATAGCCGCCGGAGCCAGCCTGGCTTCATAGATCAAAGAGCGCCCTTACAGGGCGTTCTTTTTTTTACCTTGACATCCGCTTGCGGGTATTTTACAATATTGAAAATGATTTTCAATAAGGAAAACCCGTTTTATGTCCGCTGAAAACTGGCTGCAACAGCTGCAGGATAACGGTTATCGGCTCACGGCGGCGAGGCGGGCAGTGGTCTTCACGGTATACGGTTCCACGCACGCGCTCACCCCAGCACAGGTATACGACACTGCCCGTAAAAAATATCGCGCACTCGGTTTGGTCACTGTGTATCGCACGCTAGAAAAACTTGAGGAACTGCACCTCATCCAACGCGTGCACCAACCCCTGGGCTGCCAGGCGTTCATCGCGGCGGGCATTGGGCATCAGCACCTTTTGCTATGCAAGCAATGCGGACAAGTGGAGTTCTTCGAAGGCGACGATCTCGACGCGCTCACACATTCCATCGCCCGCAAAACGGGCTACCAAATTCAAGAGCATT
>JBAIYF010000487.1:0-2020 GCA_037916115.1 Anaerolineales bacterium | reverse complement strand
TCAACCCGCCGCTGACTTCATCCACCAACGCGCCTTGATACACATCCGTGCCGATCTCAGAGCGCAGATCCTTTGGTGACACTAACCGCACATTGTGGTTGAATTCCTTTGCCATTAAATCCACTTCACCTTGCAGGGACTCGTAATGCTTTGGTTTGTTTGCCGTCAGCAGGTGACCTGTCCGTGCAAAACCGCAGTCAATCTTCTCTTCTTTGACGATCTGCTCAACGATACTGACCGAATCCAGCGAGCACTGAAATAATTCCTTTGCCAACTCCCGCCCATAGTTTTTAATGACCGTTTGCATGGCGGGCTTCAAGCCCGTTAGGGTCATGCCGCCATTGCGCGAACTCGCGCCCCAACCGATCATCTCCGCTTCGAGTACGACCACACTTACACCTTGCTTTGCCAACGTCCGCGCGGCGCTCAGGCCGGTGTACCCGCCGCCGATGATCGCCAAATCCGCTTTGGCGGGGATGGGCGCGAGATTGGAATCATCGGGCATTTGGACGGTAGTGTGCCAGTAGATGTGTTGTTTCATGTGCAGGCTCCAAGTCTTGGGAATGATAGGACAATTGTCTCATATTTTAATTCCATAGAATTGGGTAATATGCACGGGATATTGGTAAGTTAGAGGAGTCGAAAATGGAGTTACTGTTGTCGTCAGGGGTTTTGGTACTTGCATCGGGCTGTCTGGTCGGACTAGGCTCTTTGCTGGCGATTGTCATTATTTATTTTACGATCAAGAATTTTTTTGAGTCAAACGCGAAAAGAAGGGAAATCCTACTCACCGGCGTTACCTCACCCGGCATTATTGTTTCTGCATGGAACAATTATGCATCCGGCGGTGGCAAGCACAGCCGCGCAACAACGGCGCATATTACTTTTGAGATCGACGTTCTGCCCGAGGGGCAGCCTCCGTTCAGAGCCAAGATCAAGGAAACACTGCCAATTAAACAGGATGAATGGTTCATGATGGGACCCCGAAAAGAGGAGGTAGGGAAGAAAGTTTGGGTGACTTATGATCCGAACAATCGCAACCGCATCGTTCTCGATCATTTTGATTTCAATCATGGTTTCATGACAAGGCGAAGAGATTTTGAAAAAGCAGAGAATGAATTACAGGGCGTCCGCAAGAATGGTGAAGATGCCACTGCCGAGATACTTGATGTTGAAGACTTGGGTTTGTCCTTTGACATAGAAAAGGACAGCAGTAAAATCCTGCGGTTGAGATTGCTGGTTACTCCCGCAAATTCGGCGTCTTATGAAACTGATACCGTGGGCTTATTTATGAACACCGGGTTGCATAAATATACGGTTGGTAAAAAAGTATATGTGAAGATCGACCGGGCGGATAAACGAAAGGTCGCCCTTAACGGGGCGATAACGGGTACGTAAAATAGCAATAAAAAAACAGCCAATAACAGGCTGTTTTTTTATTGCTCCAAAATCTCTTCCCAATTCAATTCTTTGAACACCTCTAACAAACGGTGACCATCGTCCACGACGATGTATTTGAGGTCGGTGAAGAACTTCTCGGCGTAGGTGCGTGCCTCATCGAGTGGAACGACATCATCCGCTGTCCCGTGGATAACGATTGTGGGAACAGAGACAGGTTCAAGGTTCAGGTAAGAGCCGAAGGGGTCTTTCATCAAGGCAGGGGCGAGCAGAATCAACTTGCGGACGTAAGTCGGCTTTTGGCAGGTGAAGACCGTCCCCATTAATCCGCCCAAGGATGAGCCGATGATTGTCCAGCCTTTTTTGCGACCGATGATTTTTTTGAGCTGTGCCATGCGTTCGTCGAACTCGCCGGTGAAATCGGGCGTGACCATGCCAGGGAATTTCTCGGCGAACTGACGGGCTTTGCCACTTTGGCTGTTGCTATCGGAGCCGTGTAAGTAGATGATGCGGGAATTGTCCAACTTCTTTTTTCTTGGCTTGCGAGCGGGCTTGGCTTTTTCTTCGGGCGGTGCGCTCTCATCGATGAAGTCATCGGGTTCGGCAGGTCTGGTAATGACGA
>JBAIYF010000486.1:0-7061 GCA_037916115.1 Anaerolineales bacterium | reverse complement strand
AGGGAATCGAACCCTCATTCCCGGAGGGAACACGATTTTGAGTCGTGCGCGTCTGCCTATTCCGCCACTTCGGCTCGTTCGCGAACGCAAGTATACCACTCCCAAACATAAGGTCAAGAATGAAACTAGGAATTATCGGACTACCCCAATCTGGAAAAACGACTCTTTTCAACGCGATTACCCGCGGAAACGCCCCCACCACCGCCTCAGCGGGACGCATCGAAGTGCATCAAGCCGTGGTGGATGTGCCCGACCCGCGTGTGGATACCCTCTCGAAAATGTTCAACCCGCGCAAGACGATCTACTCAAAAGTGACGTATGCGGATATTGCCGGTCTGGATAGCGGCTCTGCCAAGACTGGAATCTCAGGTCAGTTGCTCAATGTCATCAACCAGATGGATGCGCTCCTGCTGGTCGTCCGCGCTTTCGAGAATGACAATGTTGCGCACCCGAACGGCAGCATCAATCCGCTGCGCGATGTGGACACAATGACAAGCGAACTCCTGTTGAACGACCTGATTGCCGTGGAGCGCAAACTGGAACGGCTCACCGATGAACGTAAAAAAGGCGGCACCGATAAGGCGCTCAATGCCCGTCAAACAGAGTTATTCGAAAAACTGCATGCCGCCCTTTCGGAGAATAAGCCTCTGCGCGATCTTGAATACACGCCCGAAGAGGTCAAGGAACTTTCCAGTTTCGGTCTGCTGACCCGCAAACGTTTGTTGACTGTGTTCAACCTCGGCGAGGGACAGTCTGCGCCGGATGCCAGCGGGCTTGACCACCCTTCGGTGGCGTTGATGGGCAAGCTCGAAATGGAGATCGCCCAACTCCCCGCAGAAGATGCCGCCGTGTTCATGGAAGAATACGGCATCAAGGAACTCAGCCTGAATCGTATGATCAATCTTTCCTATGAATTGCTGCAGGAACAAACCTTCTTCACCGTCGGCGAAGATGAAGTGCGGGCATGGGTCACCCACCGCGGCGCGACAGCACAGGAAGCAGCTGGTGAAATTCACACCGATCTCTCGCGCGGATTTGTTCGGGCGGAGGTCGTGGCTTATGAGGACCTGACCAGTCTTGGGTCCATGAATGAGGCGAAGGCAAAAGGCAAGTTCCGCCTCGAAGGCAAGGAATACATCGTCAAAGACGGCGATATCATGCACGTCCGCTCCAGTTTGTAAAAAAAACTAATTCCGACATCTCTCGATGTCGGAATTTATATTTCAACCTTAACTGCAATACCAAGAGTAGTGCAGATCAAAACATAAGGAGACAAAATGGCTTACAAACTTTCCAAATGGGATCTTACCCAGATCTACCCGGGTTATGACAGCCCGGAACTTCAGAGCGCATTCGATATGCTCGAAGAACAGATCGCCTCTTTTGAAGGTGTGCGCAGCAAACTCCAACCGGACATGCCTGCCGAACAGTTCGTGGATGTGTTAAAAGCCAGCGAGTCTATGACGCGCATTGGCAATAAAGTTTATTCGTTCGCCGGGCTTTCCTTCACTGCTGATACGCAAGACCAGAAAGCACAGGCGCTGCAGGCGCGCGTCATGCAGTTCCTGGCGGAAATCGAGAACCGCACGCTGTTCTTTAGTTTGTGGTGGAAAGATCTGGACGCGGAAAATGCGAAGCGTCTGATGGATGCTTCGGGTGATTACCGTTATTACCTCGAAGCAATGCGTAATTTCAAGCCGCACACCCTGAGCGAAGCCGAAGAGAAGATCATCAACCTCAAGAATGTGAACGGTGTGAGCGCGCTCGGTAACCTGTACGATTCGATCACAAGCCGCTACGTGTTCAAGATGAAGGTCGGCGGCAAAGAAAAGGAAATGACCGCCTCCGAGTTGTTCTCATACCGCTATAGCACAGACCCTGCTATGCGCGCCGCGAGTTATCAGTCGCAGTTCAAGGTCTACGCCGAGGATGGTCCCATCCTTGGACAGATCTACCAGACCATTTTGCGCGACTGGCACAGCGAGAACGTCAACCTGCGCAAGTTCAAGAATGCCATCGCACCGCGCAACCTGTACAATGACGTCCCCGATGAGGCGGTGGAGGCATTGCTTTCCGTTGCCCGCAAGAATGCAGGCATCTTCCAGCGCTACTTCAAGATGAAAGCGAAACATCTCGGCATGAAGAAGATGCGCCGTTACGACATCTACGCGCCCATTGCCGCTTCGAAAAAGACCTACGAGTGGGATGAAGCGGTGACCATGGTGCTGGACGCCTTCAATAACTTCTCGCCCAACGTGGCGGAACTTGCCAAGCGCGTCTTTGACAAGAACCGCATCGACGGTGAGATCCGCAAGGGCAAACGCGGAGGCGCGTTCTGCTGGAGCTACCTGCCCGAAGAAACACCCTATGTGTTGATGAACTATCAGGGCACAGGACGCGAAGTGGCAACCCTCGCCCACGAACTGGGACATGCCATCCACGCCATGCTGGCTTCACACCACAACACGTTCACCTTCCATTCGTCCCTGCCGCTGGCAGAGACCGCCTCCACCTTTGCAGAGATGGTGTTGATCGACAAACTGCTATCTGAAGAAAAGGATGAGTCCGTGCGCCGCGACATTCTCTTCAAGCAAATGGACGATGCCTACGCGACCATCATGCGTCAGTCTTACTTTGCAATGTTCGAGAAGACCGCGCACGAGATGGTGCAGAAGAATGCCTCGGTAGATGACTTGAGCAATGCCTATCTTGAAAATCTCAAGGAACAATTCGGTGATGCGCTCGAAGTGAGCGACGAGTTCAAATGGGAATGGGTCGGCATTCCGCACATTTACCAGACCCCATTCTATGTGTATGCCTATGCCTTCGGTCAATTGCTGGTGCTGGCTCTGTATCAGCAGTTCAAAGCAGAAGGTGAATCCTTCAAACCGAAGTACCTGAAGATTCTCTCGGCGGGCGGCTCGGAAGCACCCGAACGCATTTTGAAAGAAGCCGGGGTGGATATCCGCGACCCGAAATTCTGGCAGGGCGGCTTCGATGTGCTGGAAAAACTGGTAAGCGAGTTGGAAGCACTGCCGGTGGAAAAGGCGAAGAAACCCGCTGCAAAGAAAGCGGTTAAGAAAGTTGCCGCGAAGAAAGCAGTCAAGAAAGCATCTGTGAAGAAGGCTCCGGCAAAGAAGAAGGTTGTCAAGAAAAAGAAGTAACGAGTAACAAGATAATGAGGAAGACCCGGTGATAAGCCGGGTCTTTTTTCTTATTCTTGATGAACAGAGATGAATATCTTGTGTATCTCCGTTTATCTCTGTTGAATTTACCTACTTCACCGTTACCTGAATGACCGCCGTATCCACCACCTTATCAGCGCGGACCACGATCAACTGCACGGCGTACAAGCCTTCCAGCCCGGTTGTATCCCACTCGGCGAGCAAACCGCCATCCACTGGAGTAGTGACGTCGTCCCCAAGTTGAATCCATTCCTGCGGATTAAGCCCCTTGCCGACCTGCACACGGTAATACTGAAAGCCATCGCCCGCCGCCGTACCGAGAATGAGTACCTTGCCATCCACATCCGCAAATAATTGCGGGGCGGTGATGTTGGCAAACGGTTTGATGGGCGGCGCTTGAATGGCATCGTATGAATCCGGCGGAATGGACACCCCAGCCGATTGTGCCCACTCACGCGCCTCATCAGGGATGAGCATGTACACGCGCCTATCCACCAACTCAGGCGGCGTGAACACGGTGGCAAGCAGACCCGTCTCACGGTTGACCGAAAGCTCCCGGAACATGGTATCTGCCTGGGTCGGCTCGCTGCCGTTGAGGAAAATCTCCGTCACCAAATTCGGACATTCGCGTGTGGGTAGCAACCCGCTTGGGTCGCAAACCGTCATTTGGGAAATGCCCTGCGGCGCAGACCAGCCATCATTGGGAAAGCCCTCAGAAGCGATCTGCATCAACGCGCTCCACAACGAAGCCGGGTATCGCGGTGTGACGATTTCCTCATCATCATGCACACCCGTCCACACGGCAACCGAAGCATAAGGCGTATACCCAACCACCCACGCATCCCCGCCTTCCACGGTCTGCCCCGGCTTCACACCGGCAGGTCTGCCGATCTCCAACACATTTTGCTGACCCCAGGTATCCCAACGTGCCGGTTCATCGCTCAACACATTCGTCATCAGATACGCCATGGCGGGTGTCACCACCGTCTGCGCATCGGGCAGGGACCAATCGAGCATCACACTGCGGTCCACGCCTTCCACATGTAGAACCGTCACCGGCGAAAATTCTTCATTCACATATTGCCCAAAGCGCACGCCCTGCGTACCGAATGCTCCATACGCACTGGCAAGGTCGAGCATGCCAACTTCCTCCGAGCCGGTTGCGGGGTTCACGGTCAAACCAAAAGATGAAGCGATCTTCGTGACATTCTCCACACCCATCTGCGTTTGCAGCGTCGCCACCGGAACCTGATAATCGTTCGCAAGCGCCATACGCAAACGCATCGGTCCATGATATTCGCCGTCAAAGTTTTGGATATTCTCAACGCCGGGAACATCCCACACCAACGAGGCGGGACTCAATCCGCGGGTGAATCCCGTCAAATAGACAAACGCATCCAACACAGACCCGGGGCTGTGTACACTGACCAGGGGCGTTTCTACGCCTTGAACAGTCTCGCCCACCATTGCCAGCACCTGCCCGGTGTTCGGGTCGAGAATGACGGCGCTTGCGGACGAATCGGGATAGGTGTTCGCAGGCGGCAGAGACGGCAAGACTCGCGCCGCCTCACAATCGTTGGCAGGGTCGGGCAGACCAGCAAGACGCGCGGCATATACCTCAGTGAGACAGGCGGCTTGCTTTTGCAGGTCGTAATCCAGAGTGGAGATGACGACGATGCCGCCGCGTTCCACGCGTGCGCGAGAGATCTGCGAATCGACTTGGGCAAGGAGCAGGTTGACGAAGGCAGGAGCAACCCCGGGCGGAGTTTGAGGCGGTGCGGCGAAGGGAGGATTCTCTGCGAGGGCTTGAGCCACGTCGTCGGAGGGAGCTAATCCGAGGTCGTTCATCACATACAGCACTTCACGTCCGCGTTGAACGGCGACAAGCGGGGCATCATGCGGATTAAGGGCGGGTGTTTCGCTGACAGCAGCAAGGATGGCGCACTCGGCAAGGGTCAGTTCGCTGGCGGGTTTGCCGAAGTACAACTGCGCAGCGGCATCGAGACCGTAGGCATAGTTGCCGAAGTTGGCGCTGTTGAGATACCACTCCATCACCTGGGTGCGCCCGAACTGCGCAGTGATCTGCGCGGCAAGCAAACGTTCACGGACGGCGCGTTTGAAGGATGGCGGCTCGCTGTAAAGCATCAGGTCGAAGGCAAGTTTTTGCGCCAGGGTGGGGTGCAGGTCGGGGTTGGCGAGCCCTTCGAGCGAGTAGCCGGGGTGACGGTTGAACTGAGGGTCAGCAGCGGCAATGATGGCGTTGACCATTTGCGGCGGGATGTATTGGGCATTCTGCTCACTGATGGGAATGTAACGGCGCGGAGACTCATTCGGCGCGAAGGTGGCAAGCAATTGCAAGCCAGTACGGTCGTAAATGCGTGTGGGTTGCAGCAGCAGCCCATCGGGCGGGTTGAGCAGGCGCGTCAAGATGACCGTTGAAGGCAGGTCACGGGTGACATCGGCATACGCGAACGCGCCGAGGATGATGGCTGTGCCAAGCAGGATCGAGAGGATCAAGCCCGCACTGAGGATGAAGTTGCGGGAGCGGTTCTCATTGCGTTTCTGACTGCTCAATCTGCGTTCACGCCGTGCGCGCAGGATCGGTAATGTGGAGGGCATGAGGGTAGTATATTGGGATTTGGGGATTTGGTAAATTGGGAATTATTGATTTCGTATCTTATAATGCTTTGAATCATTAAAGGTTCCGCCTGTACCGCCATCCCCGACCGCTGGAGATTTCCATGACACCCAACATCTTTATGAGTTATTCGAGGCGCGAAACAGGCTTTGTGGACGACCTGACCGCCAGGCTTGAGAAAGCCGGGTTCAACGTCTGGCTCGATTACCGACAACTGGTGCCCGGAACGCCGTGGGCGGACCAGATCAACAAAGGCTTGAAAGAAGCAGAAGTGGTGTTGCTGGTCGTCTCCAAAGACTCGATCGCCTCACAATATGTGGAACTGGAATGGCGGCATGTTCTGGAAGAAAAAGGCAAACGCATCATTCTTGCCATCTTTGAAGCCGTGCCCCTGCCCGCTGAACTAAAAGGTTATGAATGGGTGGACTTTCGCGGTAACTATAACGCCGCACTCAAAGAACTGATCTCGCAGCTCAACTCCCCCATCAAGGAAACCCAACCGCCGCCCGAAAGCGGATTCAAAGCGCCCTTCATTGTCTGGCTGACCATTGCATTGAGCGTGTTGGCGGGCTTTTATTCCCTTTATTCCTTCTGGTCTATCGTCCTGCCCATTGTCCTTGTGCCGCTGGCTTGGCAGGTTTACAAACGCAGTTACAACTTTTCCCGTGTTCAAATGGCGCTATGGATGCTGCCCCTGCTTAGCTTATTAGGTATCGCTTTGTTACTTCAGATCGGGGTGATGAGCATAGATAGCCGGGGCTTTTTGGGGGAATACATGGGCATCAACCCCGTTTTGGATGCACTTATTACGATCTGGCAGTGGCTGCCCAACTCGGTCATTATATTGTTCTTTCTATTGCGGTCGGCAGCCATGCAACGCTGGGGCAAGCCCGAAGCCAACATGCCGAAATTTGCCAACCCTTACAAGCCCAATAACCCCAACCCAAAACCGGTCAAATTCTTTATTGACCATGCCGCACAGGATGCGGTCATGGCAAAAGACATCACAAATGGATTGACCAAGTACGGGCACGTCTCCACCGCAGACATAAAATCCGCCGAGGCTGTGTTCGCACTGATCTCACGCTTCAAAACGGACACCGAAGCGGACCCTGAACACCAGATCGTTTTCCCCGTTTTGATGCAAACCGCCCAACCCAGCGAAAAACTCTCGCATGTGCAGTGGATCGACTTCCGCAGGGGCTTGGGCAACATGGATGCCCTTGCGCAACTCCTGC
>JBAIYF010000485.1:0-7291 GCA_037916115.1 Anaerolineales bacterium | reverse complement strand
CTGTTCGGCTTTGATCTGCGTGGACATGGGCGTTCCGGCGGCCCACGCGGACATATAAATTCAGCGGATGATTTTATGTATGATATTGATCAAGTCCTTCACCAAGCCCGGCTGCGCTTCCCGGGGTTGCCGGTATTGCTTTACGGGCACAGCCTTGGCGGGATTTTGGTCCTGAATTTTGCCTTGAAGAACAAACCGGATGTCAAAGGTGTCATCGCCACCAGCCCCGGTTTCCACACAGCATTGGAAAAACAATCCATTAAGATCTTTTTGGCAAATATACTCGGCTCACTGATACCGGCAGTGACCCTCCCAAGCGGGCTGGATGCCACTCAAATTTCGCGTGACCCGTCTGTAGTGGATGCCTATCTGAAAGATCCCCTCGTCCATAACAAACTTTCCCTTGGTTTTGGGAAAAATATGCTGGGGGTCATCAAATGGACATTGGATAATGCTGGTAAATTTTCACTTCCGCTTTTGTTGCTGCACGGAAAAAAAGATCAAATTGCATACCCTTCCAGCAGCACCGAATTTGCGGCGGCGCTAAAAGACCGTTGCACCCTTGTACTTTGGGATGAAAGCTTCCATGAATTGCATAATGAGCCGGAAAAAGCAGAAGTTTTTAAAACCATGACCATGTGGATGAACGCCCGCCTGCATGAAGCATAGCATATTAAGAAGCCCTTAACCCATTTCTGGACAAATCTATTTTGACGTGGGAAAATTCGGCTTCCATAAAAAAAATACAGGAGCAGGTAAAAGCATGAACACCAAAGAAATGAGTAAGCGACAAATGCGCAAGGAGCAGATTCGCCGTAAGGAAAAACAATCTCGGCTGCTTTCGATCCTTTTGATTACCGCTGGGGCGATTTTTGTCGCATTTTTGATCATTTGGCCGAATGTCCAGCCTATTGGCGAAGTTGTGACCCCGCCGTCCGTCACTCGTACAAATGTTGATTTCAACAAAGCGGGTGATCCCAATGCCCCCATCAAAATACTGGAGTATTCCGATTTCCAGTGCCCCTACTGCCGTCTCTTCTTTGAAAATACTGAAGCGCAGCTGATGGAAGAGTTTGTTGATACCGGCACAGTATATTTCGAATATAAATCCGTCGGCAGTTTCATCGGGCCAGAATCCAGAGATGCGGCGGAAGCGGCTTACTGCGCTGGCGACCAAGGCAAGTTCTGGGAAATGCACGATGTACTCTTCGCCAACCAAACCGGTGAAAACGTTGGTGCCTTTGGTGAACGTCGTATTCAAGCGTATGCTGAATCCATCGACCTGGATATGGGTGCGTTCAATGAATGCATTGATGCCGGAACATACGCCGACCTTGTGGATCAGGACGCAAAGGATGCCACTGCCGCCGGAATTCAGGCGACCCCATCCTTCATCCTTACCTATGAAGTGAATGGCGAGACTCAAACCCGCCTCATTCAGGGCGCTCAAGGAATTGACGTTTTCCGTCAGGAGATCCAAGCTGCACTTGCTGAAATGGGTCAATAAAATTTGACTAGGAGTAACAAAAAAGACACCGTTCATTACGGTGTCTTTTTTGTTACTTGGATGAATTCTGCCTGTTGACGATTCCCTGTTGCCAAGCATACACTGCAGCCTGTGTACGGTCTGCAAGATGCAGTTTACTAAGGATATTGCTGACATGTCCTTTCACGGTATTTTCGCTTATTACCAGTTTTTCCGCGATCTGGCTGTTGGTCAGCCCTCCGGCGATCAACTTAAGGACATCGGTCTCGCGTTCGGTCAATTCGGTGAAAAGAGGCGGTTCCTCCCCGCCCTCGCCGCGGAGATTTTGCAAAACTCGTGAGGCAACCAGGGGATGTAAGGTCACTTCACCTTGCACTGCCCTGTGCAGCGCTTCCACCAGTTTATCCATTTTCATGTCTTTTAAAATGTAAGATATTGCCCCTGCCTTCAACGCGGGGAAAATATGAACATCTTCATGATATGAAGTCAGCACAACTACCTCTGTGCGTGGACTGATCTGACGGATGCGGCGAATGGTCTCAATTCCATCCATGCCTGGCATGATCAGGTCCAATAGGACAATGTCGGGAATCTGGTCTACCACCTGCTTAAGGGTTTCCTCGCCGGAAGATGCTTCTCCTACAACGTAAAAGTCGGATATTTTCTCCAGATATGAACGAATCCCATTACGAACCACCTCATGGTCATCTGCGATCAAAATGCTGGTCTGATGATGTTTCATGTCTTAACTCCTGTATCTATCTTGATTGGAATGTCCACAATAATCGTTGTGCCTGCTCCGGGTGCGCTTTGTACCTGGAATGTTCCTTTCACACTGCCAATGCGTTCGCGCATGGAACGGAACCCCAATCCCTTCGCTTTCTGGGTTAAGTCAAACCCGCAGCCATTGTCGGCAATAACAACATGCAGTAGATCGCTGGAATACTTTAATGAAATATCCACGTGTTTTGCCCGGCTGTGGCGTGATACATTTGCCAGCGCCTCCTGAATGACACGGTAAACTGCCTGCTCCAATTCGAGCGGGAGCCTGCATTCGTTTTCTACTGTAAGTTTGATCACCGTATCGTTTCGATTTTCCCATTCAAAGACGTATTCACGCAGCAGATTTGGCAGCCCTTTTTCCTGAAGTGCAATGGGGTAGATCTCTTGAATAAGGAAATTCAACTCCTGAATAACTTCATATACAAGATTTTCCGCTTCTCCCAGATGTGGTGTGGCTTCATTCGGAATCGTCTTTGCCATGCCGTTGACGGTTCCCAACTGTGCAAGGGCGGCGAAGGCTTTTTGTTTGGCGCTGTCGTGCAGGTCACGGGCGAGGCGGTTCCTTTCCTCCATTACTGCAAGGTCGCGGGTCTGTTCGAATAATTGCATGTTCGCGATCGAGAGGGAGGCGCGGTTTACCAGCGTTGTAAAGAGGCGTATTGAGTCTTTGGTCAATGCCTGCGGGCGGGTGTAGGCAACTGTAAAGAGTGCCACTACACGTTCGTCCACCACAATGGGGAAGTGGGCAAAGGATTGAATCCCTTCGTTCTGGATCATTTTTTGCAAGTCGGTGCGGACATCACTCAGATCAATATTGTCTATGATGACGGGCTTTCCTGTTTTCATGGCAAGCCCCACTTTGCCTTCGTTGCGATCATACTGTATGACTTCGAGAGACTCCGGCTTGAATCCTTGACTGACACGCGGCAGAACTTTTTGTTTTTCCTCATTCCAAATCAATACCATGCTGCTATCTGCCTGCAGGAGAGAAACAGAAACATTGACCAGTGTCTGGAAGATATGTGTGACCGTCATGCTGCGCATGATCTTTTCATCTGCCTGATAGAGTGCTTCGATCTCGCTGCTACGTTTTTCAAGGTCGGCAGTACGATTGCGCACCACTCGTTCCAATTCCAGGTTCCGTAACTCTACCCGCTTCACGCGCCAGCGCAGGGCACCTGCCACGGTGCTGCCTAGTGCGATGATAAATAGCCCAACGAACCACCAGGTTTCCCAAAATGGCGGTACCACCACCACCTCAATGTCGCTTTCGGCTTCGCTCCATGCCCCATCACTGTTTGAGCCGCGCAGGCGTAATGTATATGTACCGCCCGGTAAGTTTGTATAGCGCCCAATCCTTTGACTTCCAAGGGGGATCCAGTCAGGGTCGAAACCTTCCAACATATAAGTGTATTGATTTTTGAAAGGCTGTTCGTAGGCAAGGGCTGCAAACTCGAATTCAAACGAGTCTTTTGGCCATTGTAAGACGATACGCTGTGTAAACTCAGGAGTTTGGCTTTCAGCCAGGGGGGCGCCTTCCAAAGAGATGGACGTGAGCACGATGTTTGGGTTAAACAAGTTGTCCTTGATTTCACTGGGTTTGAAGACACTTAATCCATTGATGCCACCAAAGTACATGGTCCCGTTTCCGTCCTTGGAAAAGGCATTTTGGCTGAACTCGTTGCTCTGAAGCCCGTCACTGACAGTGAAGTTGCGGAAACTCTGTGTGGAAGGTGTGAAGCGTGAAAGCCCAAAATTGGTGCTTAGCCAAAGATCTCCTGATTCATCTTCCAATATCCCGTAAATGACGTTGTTTGGCAGCCCTTCATTTTCGCTGAAACTGGTGAAGGAGCGTGTGGAGGGGTTGAAACGGCTCAATCCTCCGCCGTGTGTGCCCACCCATAAGATGCCATTTGAGTCTAGATAAAGGCTTAGGACGGAATTGTTTGCAAGCGTAATGTTGTTGCCGGGGTCGCTTTGGTAATGAGTAACCAGTCCATTCTCAAGATCAATGCTCTTCAATCCGTCATCGAATGTGCCGACCCAAAGAGTTTTGCTGCCATCTTCCAGGATCGCGGTGATGCTGAATCCTTCTGAGTTGTTATTTGCCTGAGGTCCAAGGATGAAGGGGATGAACGTCAAGGTTTTGCGGTCGAAACGCATTAATCCAAGGTTTGAGCCTACCCACAAATTGCCTTGAGAATCTTCATAGATGGCAGACACGCTGAAATCTGTATTTTCAACTTCACTTGATACTTCGTCGGGGCGGTAATGTCTGAACCGGTTTGTGGTTGGATCGTATCTATCCAATGCCTTGCCGGTGCCGACCCAGAGGGTGCCTTTCGAGTCCATGAACAGGGCACGAATGAAATTATCGCTCAACGATGATGCAATGGATGGGTTGCTCTGATAATGGAAAAAGGTTTCCGAGCCTGGTTCAAAACGATTTAGCCCATTATCCAGTGTGCCGATCCAGACCGGTCCGTTTTTCTCTGCCAGGATCGCATGAATGAAGTTGCTGCTCAAACTATTATCGTCATTGGGGTTATGGCGATAATATGTAAAACGGTCTTGCTGGCGGTTGTATTTGTTCAACCCGCCTCCAAATGTTCCCACCCAGATTACTCCGCTGGCATCTTCGTATAACGAAAGGACCTGGTTGTTGCTGAGACTTTTGGGTATGCCGGGCTGGCTTTGATGGTGTTCAAATCTATTGGTTTGGGTATCGTAGCGGTCGAGCCCTTTGTTTGTGCCAACCCATAATGACCCCGATTGATCTACAAACAGGGCGTTTACAGTATTGCCTGCCAGGCTGTATTCGCGGTATCTTGAGTTTTCAAAGCGTTTGAATGTGTTTCTTGAAGGGTTATATTGGTTTAACCCATTTGCGGTACCAACCCAGATGCTCCCATCCGGGCTTTCGACAATGCTAAAAATCCGGTTATTACTCAGGGACTCGGGATCGTTACGGTCGTGCTTGAAGACATTGAATGTACCACTACTGGGATTGTAGACATTAACGCCTCCGTTGCCAGTACCGATCCATAGCAGCCCATTTGAGTCTTTGAACAATGCCTGAATGGTGTTGCTGCTCAGGCTGCGGGTGTTGGGAGGCGTGTCGTCTGGTACAAATATGTGGGTAAAGGTTTCTGTTTCAAAATCTAAATAATTAAGCCCGTTATCTGTGCCGATCCATAATCCATTCCCATCAATGCACAGACTGTAAACCATATTGCTGGCGAGGCTGTTCTTGTCTTCAGGGTTGAACATGTAGTGCGAGAATTTCCCGTTGGAGGGGTCGTAGCGGTTTAAGCCGCCCTGCCGGGTGCCGATCCATAAATATCCTTGCGGGTCTTCAACGATGGCAGTGATGGATCTGTCGCTAAGGCTGGATGTATTCTCCGCATCTGGCTTGTAGATGGTGAATTTGTATCCGTCAAAGCGGTTCAGTCCGTCGTCTGTGCCGACCCATAGGAAGCCTTTGCTGTCTTGTAGTATGGCGTTGACGACGCTTTGCGAAAGTCCTTCTTCGAGGCTGAATTGTTCGAAGCGGATGTTCTTGCCGTAGGCGAGGGGAAGGTTGTTCGAGGCTGATCCAGTTTCGGGGTCTGGGTTTGAGGCGAGGGGCGTTTCATCTGCTGTGTTGGTAGGGGGGGATGCCCGGCAGGCTTGCAAGAGCAGCAGGAGAGTCAATATCCAATAAAAACCGGTTTTTCGCATAAAAATAATTATAAGCAAAAACACTCCAGCTTTCTGGCTGGAGTGTTTTTGGGAGGGGTGTGGGGGTTATGCTTCGTCCAGCGCACGGAAGCGGTGTATGAAATAGACTGCCAGCCCGAGCAGTACGATGGCGTTCGCTTGATGCATCAGTGCGATGACGATGTTGACGTAGGATAGGATGGTTAGCACGCCTAATGTGATCTGTAATACTACCACGCCAATAAGCCACATCATTCCTTTTTGAATATCGGCGGGATAGTTTTGTTTTTTGATAATGTAGAAGACTAAAGGCACAAGGATGATGCCCAGCCATGCGAACCAGCGGTGGATGAAGACGATGGTTTGGGGAGTTTCGAACAGGGCGATCCAGGAAGTGAAAAGGTTGGGTGGAATGAGTTTTCCGAACATGAGGGGCCATGTATCAGAGACGTGACCTGCTTTGAGCCCGGCGGTAAAGCCTCCGTATGTGATCTGTATGACGAGTACCACAAAGGACAAGACTGCCAGTTTGGATGGGAGAGACCATTTGATGGCTGGTTTGTGGAAGCCGTATTTATGCCCGAATGCCGTCCACAGGGCAAGGCTGAGCATGGTGAGCGCCAGCAGCAGGTGAGAGGTGAGGCGGAAGTGGCTGACGGCGGGGCGGTCGACGAGCCCGCTGTATACCATGAACCATCCCATGAAGGCCTGCCCGATGAAGAGCGTTCCCATGATGAAGTAAATGCCGAATTCCTTGAATGGGATGGTCTTGCGGAAGAGGAAATAGAAAACAGGGATGGCGTAGACCAAACCGGCAACGCGGGCGATCAGCCTGTGAAACCACTCGATGTAGAAGATGTATTTGTATTCTTCCAGCGACATTCCCTTGTTGACAAGCTGGTATTCCGGGGTTTCCTTGTATTTTGCAAATTCTGCTTCCCATTCATGGTTTGCCATTGGCGGGACAGTGCCGTTGATGGGATTCCATTCTACGATGGATAAGCCGGAACGGGTGAGGCGGGTAAACCCGCCAAAGACGACAAGAAAGGCGACGAAGCCCGCAAAAATATAAAGCCAATACATCACGGCTTTGTTTTGGGTTTTTAACATATTGTTTCTCCGAAGTGAATTGAGAAGGATTATAGCATTGGGCAGTTAATGGACAGTTAGAATTTTTACGTGGAGTCTGTTGAAAAATGTCATATAGCCAAAGGTTTGAGGGCAGAATTTGAATCTAATTCTGGGGGAGGCGCAAAAAAACAGCGTGGAGGGAATTTCCACGCTGTCATTCCATGTTGAAGGTTTTAGATCCCGTTACGCAGC
>JBAIYF010000484.1:0-1538 GCA_037916115.1 Anaerolineales bacterium | reverse complement strand
TCGACAAGAACAGGGAACTTTGGGAACGCAAGCCGCTGCTGCGGACCGTCTACACGGAGCTTTACCAGACCATGCAAAGCCGCCTCAGCACGGTTCCGGGCTTGGTGGTGGAACTGGGTTCCGGTATGGGCAGCATCATTGAAGTGATGCCCAATTGTGTACGCACCGATCTCTTCCCTTACCCGTGGCTCGACCGGGTGGAGAACGCCTATCAATTGTCTTTTGAGAACGAAAGCATATCCAACCTGCTTATGGTGGATGTGTTCCATCATTTGCGCTACCCGGGCAATGCATTGCGTGAGTTTCTGCGGGTGCTGCCCCGCGGCGGGCGCGTCATTATGATGGAGCCAGGTCTGGGCATTCTGGGACGTTTCATCTACGAATGGCTGCATGTGGAACCGGTCGGCAAGCCGAACGAAGTGACATGGGAAGCGCCCGCAAACTGGTCACCCAACGATATGGACTATTACGCTGCGCAGGGCAATGCTACATGGATCTTCGAAAAACGCCGCTTCATGGACAAACTAGGGGATTGGAATCTGGTAGAAGCCAAAGAAATCGCCGCGCTTGCCTATGCCGCCTCAGGTGGATACTCCGGTCCGCAGTTGTACCCGACCAGCGCTTATGGTGTCGTCAAATCGCTGGAAAAGATCATGCAGCCCCTGCCAAAACTGTTCGCAACCCGTCTATTGGTGGTGCTGGAGAAAAAATAAAGAGTGCGCTGGTTAGCGCACTCTTTCGTAAATATACACATCCGGGTTGACCGCCGTCAGGTTGACCCGTGGCAGATATGGGGGCAAGTCATACGTAAAGGATGCCAGCAACCGATAACTTTTTACTTCACCTGCCAGCAGGCTCAAGAAGAAGTCACACTCCACCGGGGTGGTGGCACAGATCGAATCAACATAGAAACGGTCATAGGTAAAACTATCGATCACAAAGTAATCCGTGTCGCGCTCCAACAATCCCTTTTCGCCGAGGTTATATTCGAAGCGCCCGCCTGTAGGGACGGTATCGCCCTCCCACTCTACAAAGTAGATCGGGTAATTATGCGCCCGCATAAAGCGGCGTTTTTCCACATAAGGCGGATACAGCGTGTATTCGATGCTCTTTTGATATCCCTTAATGCCCGCAATATATTCCGTTGCAGGAATACGCGAATCGTTCATAAATAACAAGGCGATGCTCACCAGCCGCAGCGTCGAGTAGACCAGACCAATTGTCAGCGCAGTAAAAACAATGGGACGTACGAGCCGCCATTCCTGAGTCAGAGCGAGCACTTCATCCACAAAGAAGGCGCTCATGATTGCAAGGAAAGGAATGAATGGGATGAAGTAACGACCAATGTAGTTGATCGAGATCATGAAGGGCAGGTCAAAGATCAGCACCGTCAAAAGGAATGTACCAATTGCCGGACCTTGCCCATTCTGAAAAGTTGCCTTTCCAAACATCCACAACAGCCAGCGGATAGCGAACCAGATATAGCCTGCCAGGAAAAGGTAATAGCAAAACACGCCCACCCCGGCTCTAAAAATAGC
>JBAIYF010000483.1:0-3470 GCA_037916115.1 Anaerolineales bacterium | reverse complement strand
GGTCGTTGCACTTTAAGCGGGAAATTTCAACCAAAGATGGCAATCACCATCACCCCTGCAAACACGATCACCGAACCGATCACCCGCACCCCGCCCATCTGCTCTTTCAAGAAACGCCAGCCGAGGAATGCCCCGATCACCGCGCTGACCTCACGGATGGCGCCTGAGTAACTGAGCGGTGCAAAAGTGTAGGCGAACAACGCCAGCATATAAGCGATCAGTCCCAGCACCCCGCCGATCAACAGATAATTGCGGTTCTTTTTCCATACCCGCCCGAACGAATCCCAGCCGTAGCGGGAGGCAATATACGGCGTGACCACGAACGGCACCATTACGAACATGGATAAACCATACGGCAGCGCGGGTCCGTGCTTGACGGCGAAACCGTCAATGAAGGTGTACATTGAAATGACCAGCGCCACGGTCAGCGCGGTGAGGATGCCCTTCAAGTGCACCTTCTCTCCCTTGCTTTGCAGCAATGTCGTTGCACCAATGACCATCATGCCGATGGTGATCATGGCAAGACCGATATACCCGCCCGTTGTCAATTGCTCCTGCAAAAAGATCGCCGTCCACAGCACCAGCAAGGCAGGTGCCGCTCCTCGTGCAATGGGATAGATCAGCGAAAAATCATGGTCGCTGTAGGCAATGCACAACAAAATGAAATAGACCGCTTCCAGTAGCATACTGATGACGGCAAACAGCCACATCTCTTGCGGGGGCAAGCCGGAATAAAAGACCACGATCACAAGTGCAAAGGCTCCGCTCAAAATGGTCTGCCAACCCATGGCAACAAATTTTTCTTCCGCGCTTTTGAGCAGGAAGTTCCACACCGCGTGCATGCTGGCTGACAGAAAAAGGAGGACAAGCGCAAGAACGGGCATGGATTTACCTCAGAAATTGAATCAGTTTTTGGTTTACCGCTTCGGCTTCATCGTGTTGAACCCAATGAGTAGCGGACTCAAACGCGAACGCCGAAGCGGTATCGCACAACTCCAATGACGGCTGGACCATATCATGGCTGAGCGCCACATCGTTCTTGCCCCACAAGATCATGGCTGGCACGGTCACCCGCCGGGCAGGGATGTTCCGCCGCTGGAACAGATATTTGAAACTTCGCCGAAAGATGCTGCGATACCAGTTCAGCATGCCGGTCAACGCGCCGGGCTGAGCCCATGCCTTTTTGTATTCTTCTAAGTCAGTTTTGGTAAATGTGCTTTTGTGCCCCGAGCCGACCAGCATCCGTGCCATGTTGCGGTAGTCGTTGCGGCTTAGAACCCATTCGACGAAAAAGGGAATCTGGAAGAAGAACACATACCAGGATTTTTTACGCTGTTCTTTGTTCTCCAACAAAAAGCGGATCATCACATCGGGGTGCGGGACGTTGTTGATGACGAGTTTTTCCAACCTCTCAGGGTGGTTCAATGCCACGGTCCATGCCACCACGGCTCCCCAGTCATGACCGACAAGCCGCGCTTTTTGAATCCCAAAATGATCGAACAGCCCGATGACATCCTTCGCGAGAACATCCACATCATACGCGGACACACCCTTGGGTTTATCGGACAGGTTGTAGCCGCGCTGGTCGGGCACAATCACGCGGAACCCCGCCTCTGCCAGCGCGGGCATCTGCTTGCGCCACCCGTAGTGAAACTCGGGGAAGCCGTGCAATAAAAAGACCGGCGTCCCGTCTGCGGGTCCGTCGGTCACGACATGGAGCTTAATTCCGTTGGTTTGAATGAATTGACTGTGCATGCGTGCGAGTATAAACGAAAAGCCGATTGTCAGCGGTTTAGCAGGTAGAGCACTCCAATGGTCACCACGATAATGGAAATGCAGATCATGATGCCGCTCAGGATCAATACGAAACTGCTGCGCCCGCCTTCCTCTTCAATGGCAGTGGACTTTTGCGGCTCGAACGGTTTGGATTCAAAAGTAGATGGGGTATTTGTGAATTCAGACGTACCCTGTAAAAAGCCCATGTTCGAGAGCATCCGAAACGCACCGTCTACTTGTTGACGTGTTTCAGGCGGCAGGTCGTGGAAGGAGGTATAGGTCTGCCCGTTCACGGTGACATTCGCATGTGTGGAATGAGCCGTGAGCACGTTCTTTACCACGTCGCCTTCAAGAAGATCGGGAATGCCGTTCCCATTCTTATCCACGAACATTTGGGATATCTTCTCAAATGCCTGCCGCTCGTTAGCGGGCATTTCTTCCACACTGTTATAGGTCTTGCCGTTGAAGGTGATCTTGGGCATGCTGTTCTTCTCCTTTTATGCCTGACCGGCATGCGCGCGAGTATAACGGAAAAATGAGGGTTGCTGATATACTTTGCAAACCACTATGACTACTTATAAAGTCCTTACTGGAAGCTGTCTGGATTATCTCAAAGAGGGAAAGAAATTGGGGAAGGTTGACTTGACCTTTCTTGACCCGCCTTTTAATCAGAACAAGGATTACAAATTCCACGACGATAACTTGACTACAGAAGATTACTGGCAAATGATGAAAGATGTTTGCCGGGGAATTTACAATGTAACTTCCGAGGGTGGCGCGATCTATTTCATGCAACGCGAAAAGAACACGGAAGAAGTGCTGCGCTGTCTGCGCGAAACCGGTTGGACGCTGCAAAACCTTATTATTTGGAAAAAGAAGACATCCGCCGTTCCTGTTGCAGGGAAGTACGGAAAGCATTATCAAATTCTGGCGTATGCCACCAGGGGCGATAAGGCACGGGTATTCAACCGCTTGCGGATTTCCCCGCCCTTGCCAGCCAATTACAAATACGAACGTGAAAATGGCGTGTATGTCACTGATATTTGGGATGACATCCGCGAACTGACTTCGGGTTATTTTGCGGGCGATGAAGCCATTCGTAACGAGAATGGAGAGCGCTTTCATAAGCAACAGTCACCAATCGCTTTGTTGCTGCGCATCATTTTATCGTCTACAAAAGCAGGGGATACGGTTTTTGACCCCTTTGCTGGGACGGGCACAACTCTGGTCACTGCACAACAGATCGGCAGGAACAGCCTTGGCATCGAGATCGACCCAAAAAACGCGGCACTGATTCAAAAAAGATTGAAGACCATTCGAGAGCCGGATAAAATTGATAAATATTTCGACGAGTATAAATACACAGAAGACTTGTCGACTTTATGGGGAGCCGAGCCTCCCAAAACCGTTATAAAGACAAAGTCCAAACAGCCGTCTTTATTTAAGCAGGGATAATGTATTCGATCTATCACTTTTGGGAACATTTAGTCGAAAATAGATCAAAGTTCAAAAAAGTAACAAAACTGGATCAATTTCCTTTTCCAAAAAAACTACTGTCATGTGTAAATGCCGGTGTTTTTCCTGATTTGGCTATTAAGATCAACCCCAATGGAAATCTCTCAGGTGGAGAACTTGTCGAGTTGAAAGATAGCAAGGTCTATCATATTTCTTCCTTCAATTCCACAATCCCAACA
>JBAIYF010000482.1:0-3594 GCA_037916115.1 Anaerolineales bacterium | reverse complement strand
CTCTCAAGGCCTAAACCGGGATTCGAATTCCCGTGGGGGCACCAACTCGCAGCCACCTTTTTAGGTGGCTGTTCTTTTTTGGAGACCCATGACCTCAACCACTTCCTCGCGCGGATTCATCATTGCTCTCATCGCCACCATCATCTGGTCCACGACGGGACCGCTCATCAGCTATCTGGTCACCACGTATGGATTGCCTTCGTTGGTGCTCGCCTTCTGGCGCGACTTGTTCGTGGCATTCGGCATGCTGGTGGGCTTGCTGGTTTTCAGCCGTGAACGCCTTGTGTTGGAACGCAGGCATTGGGGCTTCATGGTCTGGTATGGTGTTTCGCTGGCGGTCTTCAATTCGATGTGGACGTTTTCGGTGCAGTACAACGGCGCGGCGGTTGCCACGGTGCTGGCGTTCTCGTCCCCGGCAATGACCGCCATTCTGAGTTATTTCATTTTCAAAGAACGCTTCAACGGCATCAAGATCATCTCGATCGCGTTGAGTTTTGTCGGCACTATTTTAGTAGCAGGCGCCGCAGACCCCGCTGCGTGGAAGTTGAATCCGCTGGGCATCATCTTTGGCTTGCTGACCGGTTTGATGTTTGCCATCTACAACCTGCAGGGCAAAGCCGCCGCCGACCGTCACCTCGATTCATGGACGGCGCTGCTTTACAGCTTCGCTTCAGCAACCTTCTTTCTCTTCTTCTTCAATCTTGGCAGTGACTTGTTTATCACCCAGGACCCGGCGCTCTCGAACCTGATGTGGCTGGGCAATTCAATACCCGGTTGGGGTTTGCTATTCTTCCTCGGCGTTGCTCCTACATTGGGCGGGTTTGGGCTTTACACGCTCAGCATCCGCTACCTTTCGCCGACGATTTCGAATCTGGTCGCCACGCTCGAGCCGGTCTTTACGGCGGTGTGGGCGTACCTGTTCCTGAGCGAAATGATGACGGGCGTACAACTCGGCGGCAGTTTATTGCTTCTACTTGGTGTGATCTTGCTGCGTGTTGCGGATCGAAATTAAACGAAGAAGGTCACCAGAACGGTGACCTTCTTTTTACTTATGGCTGTGCAGGGGGCTGCTGACCGCCGGGTCCACCCGCAGGCATACATGCCATTTGACTGGAATTGGGCGGCGCACCGCACGTGCCGGTGATGGCGCCGTTAGGGGTATTGAATGAGCAGGATGAACCCGTGGTCAAACCATTACAGGCGGTGATGGCTTCCTGCGGAGGAGTCTGCCCTTGCGGACCTTGTGCGCTTCCACCTGGACCTGCGGCTTGATTCTGTCCATTAGGTTGACTCTGTCCCTGACCTTGCTGCCCGCCGCCCATACCTTCCCCGGAGAGTCCACGCACCGAGGGCGTGCCGTGGAAACAGCCGACCGTGTACGGGAATTCATGCGTGGCATGATAGTGATACATCTCCACCATCTGACCATCCCATTCAACGACATGTGTATGACCGTGGCAGGCATCAAGGTCTTCGTTGGTCATTTCGCTGCCGTCTTCACCGTAGTAGCCGTAGATGCCATAACCATCGAACGCGTAGCCAACCAGGTCAGAATGTCCGCTGGTGGAGGTGTCTTCCACGCAGTCGCTCAGGCTGTGATAGTGATAAAACCCAGTCCGCTGCGGATGTCCGTCACATGCATCCTGCACTTCATGCGCCACGGCATCTCGCCCTTCCGCATCGAAAGCGCTGAAAACGACCACGCCCGAAAGGAGAATACCAACTTCTCCGCCCACACAATTCGGCTGTGCCGCGGCTGAGGGATTTGTCGGAATGCTCAGGGTAACAGACTGTTCCTGAATGGAATTCGGGTTGCGATCTACCGCATAAGCATCGTCACTGGATGCGACGGGGTAATTCCCAGTAGGATGATCGGGCAGGTTGTTGCCAGTGAAGACGCGTTGATCGCCTTGAATGGTGATGTTGAACGAATGCGGCCAGGTCACAGAGCCATCCACCACGGCTTTCATGGTGGCGTCCCAGGTACCGTCGCCGTTCATCCATGAGCCGGTGCCGCTCGCGCCGCCGCCGTTGAATTGCTGCATACAGGTGTATACGTACCCAGCCTGCGGGCTGGTGGAATACTTTCCGTCACCGAGCTCAAGGTGAGTGAGGTCTACATCGGATGTGTGGGGATGCTCGGTAGTTGCTGACTCTGTGGTTGCGGGCGCGGGCTGTACGTTGCCGCTCGAATTGGCAGAATCCACTGAGGGCTGAGATGTGTTTGATGGGGCAGACCCAGCCATGGTCTGGGGTTGAGGCGCGCAGGCGGTTAATCCCAGACACATAATAACGAAGGTCACGAATAAAGTTTTACTTTTCATGTTCTCTCTCCTTGTAAGTTGATGTGGTTATTTTACGGGGGTGGGGCAAATGGAAAGAGTGTGTGTAATCATCATTTTTTTACAATGACCATGAAAAAAACAAAACGACCCATGACACGTGTCATGGGTCGTAGATATTTGATTTTATCTATTGAGTTCCCATATCAGGCGCAGACCTTCGAGTGTGAGCCAGGGGGCGATGATGTCGATGACTTTGGTTTCGTGGGCGACGACCTCTGCCAGCCCACCGGTGGCGACGACTTTCATGTCGGCTCCCAACTCAGCTCGGAAGCGGTTGACCATGCCCTCGACCATGGAGACGTAGCCGAAGAGGAGTCCGGATTGCATGGCGTGGACGGTGTTGCGCCCGATGACCGAGGGCGGCACTTGCAGGTCAATGCGCGGAAGTTTGGCGGCACGGGTGTAGAGTGCTTCGGCGGCGAGGTTGATTCCCGCCGTGATGGCGCCGCCAAGATATTCGCCGTCTTTGGTGACGGCGTTGAAGGTGGTGGCGGTGCCAAAGTCCACTACGCAGGCGGGACCACCATAGAGTTTCATCACCGCCACCGCGTCACAGACGCGGTCTGCGCCGACGGCTTTGGGGTCTTCGTAGCGGATCTTGATGCCGGTCTTCACACCTGCATCCACCACGAGCGGTTCTTGTTTGAGATATTCTCGGCAGGCTTGCACTACACGCCCGGTCAGCGGCGGGACGACGGATGCCAATGAAATGCCCTGAATATCCTTGATGGTTTTGCCTGCGTTTTGCAGCAAGCCGAGGAATTGCAAACCGTATTCGTCGGGCATGCGGTTGTGGTCGGTGGCGAGGCGCCAGTGTGCGCCAAGTTGACCGTTCTCGTACAAGCCGAGGGTCAGGTTGGTATTGCCAATATCTATGGTGAGAAGCATGTCAACTCTCTTTGGGTAATAATTCTTGAGGCGATTTCAACCAGATGAAGAACCACAAGAACGCCAACAGTAGTACGTGTAGATACAGCCTGTCCAGCGAGGTGCTCAAGTGCCAGACCAGGTCGTGGGGTGTGGAAACGTACACGGCAAAATATACCAGCAATTGAAAGCCGATCAAAGCGCCGAAGACCCACATCCCTGTGAATTTTTGAATGGACTTTCCGGCAAGGAGTGCGTAAGCAAGTAAAACCCCAACAAAGCTGACGGGCGTGCCACCAAATCTCCACAGCGTAGAGGCGCCTCGTTGCAGGATGATCCGGTATCGTTCCCAGTCCAGAACTTTCTCAATCAATGAACCCTG
>JBAIYF010000481.1:0-5926 GCA_037916115.1 Anaerolineales bacterium | reverse complement strand
TACTCGAAATGGATCTGCACATCACTGCCGACGGAGTTCTCGTCATCATGCACGATGAAACCGTCGACCGCACCACAGACGGCACGGGGGAGATCGAATCGATGTCCCTTGAAGAACTCAAAAAACTTGATGCCGGTTACGACTGGACGCCCGACGAAGGCGCCACATTCCCCTTCCGCGGACAGGGCATCACGGTCCCTACCCTTGAAGAGGTCTTCACAGCATTTCCCGAATACCACATGACCATCGAGATCAAGAAGACAAACGCTTCAATGGCAAAACCCTTCTGCGAAATCATCCGCGAATACAACATGCAAGATAAAGTGCTGGTCGCTTCCTTCCATGATGAACGGCTGGATGAATTCCGCGCAGAATGCCCTGAAGTTGCCACCTCCAGTGCTCGGACGGAAACAACTGTGTTCGTCCTGCTGACCAAAGCCTTTCTAGGCGGTTTCTATTCCCCACATTTCTATGCATTGCAAGTGCCTGAAGAATCCAGCGGCATCACTGTGATGACGCCAGGCTTCGTGCGCGCGGCACATGCCCGCAACCTCGCTGTCGAGCCGTGGACAATCAACGACGAAGGAACGATGCGAAAATTCATCGAATGGGGCGTGGATGGCATCATCACTGACCGTCCAGACATCATGCTGGAAGTATTGGGAAAATAATCAATCCCCATAGATATAAAAAACAAAAAAGAGTAACAAGGTTTTATCCCTCGTTACTCTTTTTTTATGACACATTGCGCATTACTCGATCCAAGTCACCCGGTCTTCAAACCCAACCCGCGTATACGGTTCCGGTGTCACTTCAGGATAGCCGACATAAATAAAACCGACGATGTGCTGGTCGGCGGCAAAACCAAGAAATTCCTTCACCTTCGCGTCACGCGCCCACTCACCGGTTTTCCATTTTGCGCCAAGCCCCAACGCATGCGCAGCAAGCAAAATATTCATGCATGCCGCAGAAGCTGCAGAAATATTTTCAACTTCAATAACTTTCGTCTCAGCAGGCTTATCCACACCAACGGCAATGATCAGGGGCGCAGTAAGCGGAGTCGTTCGGGGTTTATCCAAAGCTTCGGCTGGCGCAGTCGTGTTGCGGTCCGCGAAAGAGGCTGCCATCACATCGCCCAACTTCTTACGCCCATCACCGGTCAAAACTACAAATCGCCACGGCCTCACTTTGTAGTGATTCGGCGCCTGAGCACCAGCACTCAGTAATTTTTCGATCGTCTCACGCGGAAGCGCGTCCTGTTTAACTTTGCCCACCGTTGTTCGTCCATGAATTGCTTCAAATAGTTCCATTGTTTCCTCCGTCGTTCAATGACGCTTACAGGTAAAATTGTCTTACCATGAAAATATTTTATTCCGAAAATCATCGTAATCATTACCCACCATTCGAAGTGTTCGACGGCGGTATTCGTGTGCAGTATTACGAAAACCCAGACCGCATGGATCGAATCCTCACGGCGCTCAGATCAACGGACTGGGCAGAATTTCATGAGCCGCAGGATTTTGGACTCGACCCGATCCTCGCCGTACACGACCACGACTACATCAAATTCCTCGCCTCATGTTGGGACGAGTGGCTGGCTTCTGACCCCGAAATTGCGAAAACGCCTGAAGCACACGCTTTCCTGCCAGCCACCTTTGCACTGCGCAGACAAGCCCGCCCCACCGCCTCCATCCGCGGACGCGGCGGATACTACATCATGGACCTCTCCGCTTGCATTGTGGCAGATACCTACAAAGCCGCACTCACTTCAGTAAATTGCGCGTTGAGCGCCGCATCGTACACCGTCGATGGTCGATCGTCCGCTTTCGCTCTTTGCCGCCCACCAGGTCATCACGCTGGAAAAGATTACGCCGCCGGGTATTGCTTCATCAATAATGCTGCAGTCGCTGCGAATTGGTTATCGCAAAAAGGGAAGGTCGCCATCCTCGACATCGACTATCACGGCGGCAATGGCACCCAGGATATTTTCTACGAACGCAGTGATGTGCTCACCATTTCCATTCACGGCGACCCGGACTTTGAGTACCCGCACTACACCGGTTTTGCAGATGAAACCGGCTCAGGCGCAGGGACTGGTTTTCACCGTAACTTCCCCTTACCCAAACATACCGACGACGCCGGTTATTTTGCCGCACTGGATGAAGCTCTTGGCTTGATCCGCAATGCCGCGCCGGAATATCTCGTCCTCTCCTTTGGCGCAGACGCTTTTCACGGCGACCCGCTTGGCACGTTTCGGGTAACTCGAAACGGATTTGCCGAAATCGGAAAAAGAATAGCCAATCTGAAACTCCCCACAGCCATCATCATGGAAGGCGGCTACGCCAACGAAGCCCTGGGTGAAAATACCCAGACATTTTTGGAGAACTTCAAATGAGAAGATACACGCCTCTGCTTGTATTGATGGTCGCCGCCCTCGCCTGCGGAGTCCCTGCGCAAACCGAGCCAGCCCCTGAAGTTCAAGAGACCAACACCCCCGTAATCATTTACATTACCGCAACCTCTCAGCCCACACAACCTGCAACTGAAACCGCCCTGCCAACAAATACAACGGAACCAACCGCCACTTCCTCCCCCGAACCCGGTGCGCCGACAGTGACGGTCAACAAACAGGCACATTGCCGTTATGGACCATCAAAGGCCTATTTACATGCCGCCGACCTGTACGCGGGTGATACAGGTACAGTCCGTTACCGGGCTTTGTATAGCAACTGGCTGTATGTCCAGTTCGATAAACTCAGTTATTCCTGCTGGGTTGCCCCATCCGTAGTGGACGTAGTTGGCGATGTCAGCACTCTTCAAAAAATAGAACCCGACCTGCTGCGCATTGGCAGCAATATGTATGGTCCGCCGCAAAATGTGCAAGCCACCCGAAAAGACGATGAAGTCACCATCACCTGGGATCAGGTCAAAATGACCAAAGACGACGACCGCGGCTATCTGATCGAAGCCTTTGTCTGCCAGGGAGGAGCCTATATTTGGTGGACGGACTCCTACCCCGATCAATACACCACTACATACACCGTCAAAGATGAAGCCGGTTGCAATGCGCCTTCATGGGGCAGGATCTATACCGTGGAAAAACACGGTTTTTCACAGCCGGTGGATATCTCCTGGCCTGCGCCATAGAGCAGCATTGTCAGCAAATTTTCAGCCAAAGCGAGGAACCCCATGAACGAAGACCTTTTGTATTACACTGACTATCTCGAACTCGACAAGATCCTGAACAGCCAACACCCCAAGAGCAACCTGAAAACCGACGAAATGCTCTTCATAATCATTCATCAAGCCTATGAGTTGTGGTTCAAGATGGTGATCCACGAGCTTGACCATGTCCGCCGCATTTTCGACACGGACAACGTCCGCGATAATGCCGGGGAAATGAGCATTGCCGTCCACAAGTTGAAGCGTGTGGTGAAAATATTCGAAGTGGTCAATCGCCAGGTGGACATTCTCGAAACGATGACGCCGATGGACTTCCTCGAGTTTCGTGACCTGCTAGTGCCGTCTTCGGGATTTCAAAGTTTGCAATTCCGCATCATCGAAGCCAAGCTGGGTCTCAAAATGGAACAACGCCACAAAGCCAACTACTATAAGAACACCCGTCCAGGTGGATTCAACCAACAGGATTACGATGCAATCACCGCCGTAGAATCCGAGGCGACGCTCAAAGGGCTGGTCGGCAAGTGGGCAGAGCGAACTCCCTTCTTCGATGAGGCCTTGTGGCGCGACTTCCAATCCAAATACCCGTTGGAAGAGGGCGAACAAAAGTTTTGGAGCGACTACAAACAGATTTACAAGAATAGTCTTTCCGGCTCGGTGGAGATGCGTCAGTTCGATGAGCTGGAGCGCATTTTTTACAAGGAAGGTTTGGGCGAGTTTTCGGTGGGCGCGATGCGGGCGGTCTTGTTCATCATGATGTATCGCAACCTGCCGATCTTCCAACAGCCCTTCGATCTGCTCACCACACTCATTGACATTGACGAGATGCTTTCACAATTCCGTTACAAACACATGCTGATGGCGCGCCGCATGATCGGCATGCGCTCGGGCACCGGCGGTACCAGCGGAGCAGGCTACCTCGAAGGCGCGCTGCGTCAGCATTACATCTTCAAGGAGCTCACCGAAGTTTCAACCTTTTTGGTGGATCGCAGTCACCTGCCGGAATTGCCAAAAGCCGTGAGAGAGAAGACGAGCTTTAACGTTGAATAACAAAACGCTTCAACTTATTTTGATCGGCAGTCTTGCCGCACTCTTCTTTAGCAGCACTTTCGTCATCAACCGCGCCTTGAGTTTGCAGGGCGGTCACTGGGCGTGGACATCCTCGCTACGCTTCGGCTTTATGCTGGTGATGCTGGTCGTCATCCTGCTGGCTACGCAGGGCAAAAAAGCGCTTGCCGACGTGAAAGATATTTTCCTGAAACATTGGTTGTTCTGGGTCATCTCAGGCAGCATTGGCTTCGGCGTCTTCTATTCTCTCATCACTTTCAGTTCGCAATACGCGGCAGGATGGGTCGTCGCCACCACCTGGCAAACCACCATCCTCGCCACGCCCATCGTGCTCCTGCTTTTTGGGCGCAGCGTCCCCCGCAGCGGACTGGTCTTCACAGGCATCATTTTCATCGGTATCGTGCTGGTAAATATAGAACACGCCTCGCTCACCAGTGTACGCGAAGTGTTATTGAGCGCCTTGCCCGTTCTTGGCGCGGCATTCGCCTACCCGATCGGCAATCAACTCGTTTGGGAATCGCGCAAGGGGAATCATCCACGCCTGCCGCACATCACCCACCCGATCCTGGAAAACGCCTTTGCGCGAGTCTTGCTTCTGACACTCGGCTCGCTCCCCTTTTGGGCTGGGTTGCTGCTGTTTACCTCTCCCCCCGCCCCAAGCGTAGACCAGTTCATCAGTACGGCGTTGGTCGCCTTGCTCTCTGGCGTGATCGCCACCACCCTCTTTCTGTACGCCCGCCATCTGGCGCACAAACCGTATGAAGTCTCCGCCGTCGATTCGACTCAGTCGCTCGAGGTGGTCTTCTCACTCATGGGCGAAGTCATTTTCCTCGGCGGCGTACTTCCCGGCTGGCTTGGTTTCGCAGGCATCGGGTTGACCGTGCTTGGATTGGCGGGATATATCAGTTTTCAGAACAAATCAAAATAAAAACATGCAGGTCACTCTTTAAGCGCGACCTGCATGTTTTTCCTAATATTTACAATCAAATATCTTACTTGGTGTACTGCGGAAGTTTATCCAAAGACATCAAATACATATAGATCGCCTGCAACTCATAGTCATAAAACTTGGCGTAATCTTTCCAGGGCATGAATTCAGGATTAAGTTCACGTCCTCCGGGTGTTACACCGGTACGGATGGTATTGATAAATTGCTCCTCCGTCCAAAATGCCACTTCACCGCCAGGGGTCAAATTCGGGCTGATAATGGGATTGGTCGGGTCGGGGAAATGTCCACCATTCAAGTTCGCTCCATGACAGATACGGCAATCGTGTGTGTTGACCATATATTCGCCGTATGCCACACTCGCTTCAGCAGGGGGCGCACTCACTGTTGTTTCATGGCTCACTAGTTCCACCGGCAGGCTTCCCAATATCCCCGCCGTCAGCATGATCTTCGCCACAGGCGATAACTGTTCGCCCTTCAATTCACGGTCCACCGGCGGCACCGTGCGGATGTACGCGATGATCGCGCCCAACTCTTCGTTGCTCAAATACGACGTCGAAACCACTGCGGGCATGAAGATCGGTTTGCCCTGCGAGTCGATGCCGTGACGGATGGCGTTAACATAATCCTGGTCTGTGTAGGTGGCACCCACACCGCCTTTGCCGCTGGTCAGATTGGCAGAGTCGATCACACCCAGCGGAGGTGAATTAAACCAATTTTCAATGCCGCCCA
>JBAIYF010000480.1:0-3790 GCA_037916115.1 Anaerolineales bacterium | reverse complement strand
CCGCCGACCATGAAGAACAACTCCGCCGCCTCGCCCACGCCCGCGAGCATGCCGATATCACCATCGACACAAACACACTGGATGAAAGCGGAGTCCTCGCCCAGGCATTGGACGAACTAAAAAAGCGAATCTAAGCCCAAGCCTTGCCCCGCCTCAGGCGTGGACCCATGCCTGGGTTGCCCAACCAAGCCTTTCCCACAGGGTGAGGCGCGCACTTCCTCTCCATTTCCCACATTTTATTTAACGGGAGTATAATGTCGTCCGCGCCAGCCACAGGCTGGCATTTTCGTGGATGGAGATATTTACCGCATGATACGTAATCTAACCAATCGCGTTGCCTTTGTCGTGGTGATTCTTATCGTCTCGCTTTGGATCGGTCTAAGCGAAGACATCAAGATCCTCAACCCGGTGAATGGTGACACCATTTTTGAACGTAATGTTGAACCCCGCCTCGGTTTGGATCTTCAGGGTGGTCTGCAGGTTTTGCTCGAAGCAGATATTCCTGAAGATCAAACCGTCAGCGCCGATGCCATGGAAATCGCACAAAGCATTGTGCAGCAGCGTACCGATGCCCTTGGCGTGAATGAAAACCTGATCCAGCTTGCCGGTGACCGCCGCATTGTGGGTGAATTCCCCGGGCTGGCAGATGCCGATTCTGTTCTGGCGATCATTCAACAGACCGGTTTGCTTGAATTTGTGGATACCGGCGATATTAATCCCGAAGAAGGCTCGATCCTTTACACAGATTACAGCCCCACTGGCGAGCCCGTTGCATTGCCTGAAAGCGGTGAGGTGGTTTATCACACCATTATGACCGGCTCTGAACTTGCCAGTGTCACCG
This sequence comes from Anaerolineales bacterium, assembly GCA_037916115.1. Classification (GTDB taxonomy): domain Bacteria; phylum Chloroflexota; class Anaerolineae; order Anaerolineales; family Villigracilaceae; genus Villigracilis. The sequence goes on along the minus strand of JBAIYF010000480.1, from coordinate 2,949 downwards.
TCTCTCCCGATCAATTGGGCAGAAACTATATCATCAACTTTACGCTCAAGTCTGAAGGTGCGAAGATCTTTGCCGAACACACCGCCGCAAACCGCGGCAAGTTCCTAACGATCGTGCTCGACAAGCAGGTGATCTCTTCACCGGTCATTCAAGACGCCATTACCGGCGGGCAGGGCTCCATCAGCGGAAGTTTCACGGCTGAGTCTGCAAATGCCTTTGCCGTGCAGCTGCGTTACGGTTCGCTGCCTGTTCCTTTGAAAGTGGTTGAAACTCGCATCATTGGTCCCACCCTCGGCGCAGACTCCTTGAATAAAAGTCTCACCGCCGGTCTGATCGGTATGATCATTGTGGCGTTGTTCATGATGATCTACTACCGCATGCCGGGTATTGCAGCAGTGCTCTCCATATTGATCTATGCTGCGATCGCCTATGCTGTGTTCAAGTGGTTCCACTTTACGCTGACGCTGCCGGGCATTGCGGGCTTCCTATTGAGCACCGGTTCCGCATTGGATGCAAACATCCTGATCTTTGAGCGCATCAAGGAGGAATTGCGAAGCGGGCGTAGTCTCGTCCAGGCGCTCGACCTCGGCTGGACACGCGCATGGTCGTCCATCCGCGATTCGAACCTTTCCGCCATCATCACGGCTGTGATCCTGTTCTGGTTTGGTTCTTCGTTCGGCGCCACCATTGTGAAGGGTTTCTCGCTCACTCTCGCCCTCGGTGTGGGTATTTCGCTTTTCACTGCGATCTACGTCACCCGCACCCTTTTGGCGCTCTTTATAAACGGATTCAAACCCAAGAACTACAATTTGTGGTTTGGTCTTTAGCAGGTTCAAGGATCTAGGTTATGAATATTCTTGGTAAACGCTACTATTTTTTTGCACTCTCTCTGCTCCTGATCGTCCCGGGGTTGGTTCTCCTCGGCATTAAGGGATTACCCCTTTCGATCGATTTCACGGGCGGCACCCTGTTGGAAGTCAGTTTCGCGGATGGCAATACCCCTGATACCGACACGATCCTCTCCATTTACGATAATGCGGAGATCAGTGATGCTCAGGTTACGGTCACAGAAGACGGTTCACTGGTCATTCGCTCATCCTTCCTGACAAATGAAGCCCGTGATACTGTGCTGACCGCCATGCGTGAAACAACCGGCTCCGAGGTCAATGTCATCAAGTTCGACAGTGTCGGTCCGAGCATTGGTGCCCAGGTTACCCAGCGTGCCGCCATTGCCGTGGCTGTCGCCTCATTACTGGTGGTATTGTTCATCATCTGGTCATTCCGCAAAGTGGAAAATGCCTTCCGGTATGGCGTCTGCGCCATTTTGGCAATGATCCATGATATTGCGATTATTTTCGCCATTACCGGCTTTGGAGCATTCTTTTTCGGCTGGGAGATCGACTCGCTCTTCCTGACCGCGCTTCTGACCGTAATCGGCTTCTCAATGCAGGATACCATCGTGGTGTTCGACCGCATCCGTGAAAATTCGACGATCCTGCGCCGGGTGGAATATGAGACTCTCGTCAATCATTCCATCGTGCAGACCTTGCAACGGTCCATTAACACTCAGTTGATGACAGTGGAGTTCCTGCTCCTGTCTCTTGCCATGTTCGGCGGTATCACCCTGCGCGAATTCGCAATCGTCCTGTTGGTCGGTCTGTTGAGCGGAACCTACTCCTCCATTTTCGTGGCAGCTCCCATCCTCGTTTTGTGGGAAAAGCGCGAATGGACGACCTGGTTCGGTCGCAGCGCAAGCGCGTAACACTACATAAAAAAGACGCTGGGACTGCCAGCGTCTTTTTTATTACTTCCATGAACAATAACCTTTATTTATTCTTTCGTGCTTTTATTATTGGGATCTCCATCGCTGCTCCAGTTGGACCAATCGGCGTGCTTTGCATCCGCCGCACGCTGACAAATGGCAGGCTGGCAGGATTCATGTCTGGCATGGGTGCCGCCAGCGCAGACATGGTTTATGGTGCCATCGCCGCCTTTGGGTTGACTGCGATCACCGGCTTGCTCGTGGACAATGCCTTTTGGTTACGGCTGATCGGCGGGTTGTTTCTGCTTTATTTGGGCATAAAAACGTTTCTTGAAAAACCCTCGGATAAACCAGCTGAAGCCGCAGCAGGCAGTTTGGGCAGCATGTATCTCTCCACATTCTTCCTGACCATCACCAACCCGATGACGATCCTCTCCTTCGCCGCCATCTTTGCAGGGACCATGCTTGGGCAGTCCACCGGCTCTCCGCTCCTCATGGTTGCAGGCGTCTTTATTGGCTCTGCCGCCTGGTGGCTGACGCTCAGTTTTGGCGTAGGTGCACTGCGAGACCGATTGACGCAGATCCACATGACCTGGATCAACCGAATCTCCGGCGGGGTGATCATCCTCTTCGGGCTGTATGCACTGATAGGGTTATGGTAAAGAGAAGCAATCGATTGGTATTCAAGCAAGTTGCTGTAGGCGTTTTTGCACAACCTGCTTGCTTACAAGCAGGCTGTGTTAGTGAGCATTTTCTGACTTCACTTCAAAAGTAGAGCTTCCATTCACCTCTCTGTAAACAGAGATTGTTTCTCCTGCAACTTGCACTGCTTTCACTACTCCAGTCCCGCCAAATTGCCCCCTGCCTGAATCGTCCACCCAAACATGGTCGTAACCACCATCACGCCAAACTATCGTAACATTTACACGTTTCCAGGGGTCATCCCGTCTATCTACAAGAATTATTGTGTTAGCCATTTCAATCTCCTGACAATATTGAGTTACATCAAATTTTTGAATCCGCCAAGATAACCATTTCCATCGCTTTTTCCTTGGCTTCGTCAAGCATTTCATCGTCATAAACGGAATAATCGAGCGTATTTACATCGAAATCTTTTATGGCGGCGTAAACATCTCTCCACAATGAATTATTTGCATTTTCGCAAAACTCCGCCAAGTCAAACATTT
>JBAIYF010000479.1:0-2800 GCA_037916115.1 Anaerolineales bacterium | reverse complement strand
CAAGGGATTGCCGCAAGCCTGATCGTTATTTCTTTTTTGAACGGTGAAGCAGGCATGTTGGAAGCTTCGCTATCCAACTCACTGGAGGCGCTCTCACACATTCAAGACGCCTCTGAGCCCAACCTTCTGGTCGGCGCATGGTACACACTGGGGTGGGCATATTACTATGCAGGGAATTACCCTGCCTCGCTCGAATTCGGTTTGAAGGCGTTGAAACTGGCACAGTCCAACCAGATGCTCGAACAGGAAGCCTGGTGTTTGGACCTGGTCGCCAGTACCTACAAAGAACCTATCGAAGCCCTGTCGTTATACGAAGAAGCTCATAAGATCTTTGAACAAATTGGAGATATTGAAGGTCAGTCGCGCATTTTGAACAACTGGGCATATACTCTCAAAGAACTGACACACTACCCGCAGGCATTGGAAAAGGCAAAACAAAGCCGCGAAATTGCCTACAAAGTCGGGCTCTACCGCGATGTGATCAACGTCTCTGCAACAATTGGTGAGATCCTTACAGACATGGAAGACTACGAACAGGCTAAGTCGGTTCTCCGTGAAGCAGTCCAGTTCTTCGACGCTCACGGGCGCGATATCAGTTCCGTGTACATCCTGGTCGATCTGGGGGAAGTTCACCTGCGCCAGAATGACCTGGACCGCGCCGAAATCGAATTACTCAACGCGCTCGAAGCCTCGCACAAAATGGACATGCTCAATGAACAGGCGCGCTGCCATCAATACCTCTCCGAGATCTTCGAAAAACGCGGGCAGTTCGACAAAGCCCTGCACCACTACAAGATATTCCAGCAACTCCGCGAGAGTACCGCAGGCGAAAGCGCATCCAAACACATGGCAGCCCTGCGCGTCTCACATCAGATCGAAACCGCCCAACGCGACGCCGAGATCCATCGCCTGCAAAAAGAAAAACTGCAGAACGAACTGGAAGAGCACAAACGCACCCACGCCATATTGGAAGAACTTGCCACGCGCGACTCGCTCACCAACCTGTTCAACCGCAGGCACTTTCTCGTTCTTGCCGAGCAGGAATGGCGGCGTTCGATGCGGTACGAACATCCGCTTTGCGCCCTCATGCTCGACGTGGACCGTTTCAAAGACATCAACGACCAGTATGGGCATGCTGTCGGCGATAAAGCTCTCAGCGCCATTGCAGGTGTGATCCAAGCCAACCTGCGCGACACAGAGATCGCGGGGCGCTACGGCGGCGATGAGTTCATCATCCTTCTACCTGAGACCAATCTCCAAAATGGAGTACACATCGCTGAACGCATCAGCCGCGCCATCAAAGAACATTCCATGGAAAGCGAAAACGGCGTGATTCAACTGACACCCAGCATTGGGGTTGCAGGTACTTCCGTTACTGAAAAAAGGTCATCGCTCAGTGACCTGCTCAACTACGCCGATAAAGCCCTCTACGAAGCAAAAAAATCGGGCAACGGACAAGTTCGAATATATAGATCTCCGGTGGATTAAACCCCCTCCTCAACCCCGAACCAACCCTGCTAAAATTTACATATGATCACTTACCGCCGCGCCACCCTTGAAGACAACCTCACCACGTTCAACATCTGCCGTGCCGCACTTGAAGATTTCAGCAAAAGAAGCGGCGTGCAAGCCATCACCGGCGCCAACGACCCGCAAGCCCGCGAAAAATTATGGGAGAACCGCAAACCGTTCTGGGACCATCTCGCCAACACCAGCGACAATTATTGGATCGCCGAACGAGACGGTGAAGCCATCGGCTATGCCCGCAGCATCCTGCGCGGCAATCACCGCGAGCTGACCGAGTTCTTTGTCCTGCCGGGCAGTCAATCCTCAGGTGTGGGGCGGGAATTGATCCAGCGTGCCTTCCCCAGCGATGTACCGCATCGCACCATCATTGCCACGCCCGATATCCGCGCTCAGGCTCGCTACCTCAAATCGGGCGTGTATCCCTTCATGACCGAATTCTATTTTGAACGCGCACCCGAACCACAGGAAGTAAAAACAGACCTCGCCATCGAATTGACAGACGCTTCGCCCGCCTCTCTCGAAGACCTTGGCAGGATCGACCTCTCGATCCTTGGCTTTCGCCGTGACGTGGACCACCAATTTCTAACCAGCGACCGCAGCCTGTATTTCTACAAACGCGGCGGACAGATGATCGGGTATGGTTACATCAAGCGCGATTTTTACGGTCCATTCGCTGTGCTCGAAAAGGAAGATTTTCCCGCCATCCTTGCACATGCTGAAAATGAAGCTTACACAATGGGCGCGGCAGCCGTAGGGTTTGAAGTGCCCACCATCAACTCCAGCGCCATCGGTCACCTGCTTAAACGCGGATACCGCCTTGAAGGCTTCCTCGGCTCGATCATGTCTGAAAAACCGTTTGGGAAATTTGAGAACTACCTGCTCACCAGTCCGCCCTATATTTTGTAACGCATGCGCTCGGGTGGGGGCTTAGCCCCCACCCGAGCATTGATTTAAGCGGGGAACAACTTCTCGAACACCTCGGGGCAATACTTCTGCACCATCTCGCTTGAAATGCCATTCTCTTTGCAGATCTCGGCATACAGGTCCACGCTTGGGCGGCGGATGCGCTTCTGGGTTTCCACATCCAGTCCCCACAGACCGAAGCGCTGAGTCCAGCCGCGCTCCCATTCGAAGTTATCCACCAGCGACCAGTGGAAGTAGCCTTTCACAGGCCAATTGAAATTGACCGCCCGCCAGACCTGATGCAAATGTTCCGCCAAATAGCGCGGACGCAGATGATCGTCGTAATCTTCCACACCGTTCTCGGTGATGA
>JBAIYF010000478.1:0-2387 GCA_037916115.1 Anaerolineales bacterium | reverse complement strand
TGTTCTTGCAGACGCTTTTCCTTGCGTTCATGCCAGTGGCGGCGTACCTGCTTGCCTCCCGTTTTGGCGGGCGGACGGCTGGAGTCATGCTCGCCATTCTGATCATTCTGCGTGAGCGCAACTCCATTGCGCTGACCAATATCATCGAAGTCTCACACTCGCGGCTGCTGCTGGCAGATGTGCCGATGATGTTCATGGTTCTGCTGGCGGTCTTTCTTTTCATCAACTGGCTGCGTAAACCAGACCGTCCCGGTTATTTTGGCGTCATCGCTGGTGCGGGGATGGGGTTGGCGATCCTCATTCGCAGTCAGGCGCTGTTGCTGATTCCCGTCTTTGTGCTTGGCATTCTTTTGCAGGATTACAAACGCTTTTGGGTGTTCATCCGCAAATCCCTGTTGTTCGGGCTGGGGTTGGTGCTTGTCCTTGCGCCGTGGGTCTGGCGCAACTACGATGTGACCGGGCGCTGGGGCGTGGAAAATTCTGAATACTATGTCACTTCACTGGTCAGCGGCTATGTCTCAGATGCAGACCGTGAGATCCGCGCGGGTGAAACGGAAGAAGAATATTACGCACGTATTCAATCCCTCATCATCCAATACGTGCTCGAAAATCCCGATGAACTTGCCCGCGTGTATGGTTCTTATTTCATCCACAACGAGATCATTTCCCTGTTGTATCTGCCCATGTCTTTGCGGCTGTATGACCTTGAGGTCTATGCCCGCTCATTTGAGCTTTGGGGCACGCCGGTCTTTTCTTTGAGTGCAGGTTCCAGCCTTCTCTTTGCGGCGGCGTTGATTCTGATCGCGTTGGGCATGGGTCATTCCCTGCGTAAGTTTGGCTGGTTGGGCATCATGCCCTTGCTTATCCATCTTGGGTACAACCTGAGTGTGGTGGTCGGGCGCATTTCTGGCTGGCGTTTTATGCTGCCGGTGGATTGGGTCGTCCTGCTCTATTACGCCATCGGCATCGTCTCCGCGACGACTCTCCTGCTGTCCGTTTTTGGAGGCGCGAAGGAAAAGGATGGCGAAGCACAGCCCGTGGAAAATTCCGCCCCATCGCGCTGGATGTGGGTCATCGCCTCTTTCCTTGTTTTGGGCTTGTCTCTGCCCATTGTAGAGCGGACCATCCCCAGGGTGTATCCACTAATGACCGAGCAGGAGCTGATCGAAACCCATGCGCCGCAGGGATTGAAGTTGACATCCGGTGAAGCGCTTTCTTCCGCCGACCTGTTGGCGTTTGCTGCCAGTGACGATAATGTCGTCCTCTACGGGCGCGGATTGTATCCGTCGTATTACGAGCAGGGCGATTACTGGGGCGACGACAATGATTATCTGGTGCGCACCCGCGAATTCAACCGTCTGCAAGTCCGTTACATCGGCTCGGAGGATGTGTGGGCGTTCATCGTTCTCGACGAGCCTCCCGCATATTTCCCGCACGCGTCGGATGTATTGCTCATTGGCTGCCGTGAAGCGGTTGGCATCCGCGTGCTGGCTGTTCAAGTGAACGGACAGGCGCAAGCCCTTGCCGAATCTCCGTGGCAGGGGCTGGATTGCTCGAAGTCTCCAATTCCATAGGTTGGTTATGAAAAAGAAATTCTTTAACTCCGAAACGCTTGGTGAAATATTCCCGCCATTGCTGCTATTCGTGCTTTTTCTGGCAGCCGCCCTGCCGGGAATCAGTTGGGGCGCGCCCGCGCTCTGGAACCCGGATGAACTCGTCTGGCGGGTGGATAGCGCCCTGCGCGGTGAAACCATTTTTGATGTAACTGAACCGGATTATAACTATCCATCCCTGCCGAAGTATGTGATGTATGCCATTGGTTCCATCACGTATGGCATGGGAAAATCCGCTTACGCCTTTATCGTTTCGGCGCGGGTGTTCTCTGCTTTTCTCGGCGCGTTGGCGGGCGTGCTGATTTATTATCTGGCAAAGTCGCTTGGCGCACGCAAATGGACTGCCATGTTGGCGGGTCTCTTGTATATTGCAAGCAGCATCGCTGCCGAGAACGGACGCTTTGCCCATAACGACCTGTATTTGCAGTTGTTCACGATCCTTGCTGTCTTCTTCGTTGTGAACTATCAACGCACGCAGAAACTGCACTGGATCTACCTGTCCTTCTTTATGGTGGGGCTGGCAGGTTCGAGTAAATATACCGGCGGCAGTTTGATCCTTCTACCGGTCGTTGCTTACATCGTCATTCATCGGGCTGAGATTCGAAAGAACTGGCTGACAATGGCTGGTAGGCTGTTCCTTGGCGGCGTGGTCTCCTATCTCGGCTATGGTTTGGGTACCCCCATCGCCTTTGTTTCGCCGATCGATTATTTTTCAAAAGTCCTGCCTGCTTTGCAAAACCTGACCGATTATGGTTTCAACTCCGGCACACCGTA
>JBAIYF010000477.1:0-13257 GCA_037916115.1 Anaerolineales bacterium | reverse complement strand
CTGCTTCTCTAAAGTTCTTTTGCCTTCGCTACCACGTTCTCAACCGTGAAGCCCAGCTTTTCAAAGATGACCTTCGCCGGAGCCGATGCGCCAAAACGGTCAATACTGATCGTGGACTTTGCGTATCGTTCCCAGCCGAGGCTTGATCCTGCTTCGACAGCGAGTCTCTTCTGAATGTTTTTCGGCAGCACAGACTCGCGATAGGCTTCATCCTGTTTCTCGAACAATTCCCAGCTTGGGAAAGACACCACACGCACGCCCTTGCCTTCATCGGCAAGCTTTTGTGCAGCGTCCAGAATGAGCCCAACTTCTGAACCAGATGCCATGAGGATGATCTCGGGAGTACCAAAGTCTTTCAAAATGTATGCGCCTTTTTCGACCAGTGCAGGACCATCCATAGTTGGCAGGTTTTGACGGGTTAACGCCAGAACAGTGGGACCATCGCGCCGCGCGATGGCAACTTTCCATGCTTGTGCCGTTTCATTTGCATCCGCCGGACGAAGTGTCACAAGATTGGGTATCAGCCGCAGAGAAGTCAAATGCTCTACAGGTTGATGTGTAGGACCATCTTCTCCCAAGCCAACCGAGTCGTGTGTAAAAATAAAAATAGATGGATAATGTGAAAGCGCCGCCAAACGAACCGCAGCACGCATATAGTCTGCAAACACGAGGAATGTTGCTCCATAAGGAATGACCCCACCAAAGACCGCCATGCCATTGAGAATGGAACCCATGGCGTGTTCACGAACGCCAAAATGGAAATTCCGACCGGCAGGCGAATCCTTTTGGAAGGCGGGTGAACCATCGATCTTTGTGTTATTCGAGGGAGCAAGGTCTGCCGAACCGCCGATCAGTTCGGGAAGTTTTGCCGCCAGAGCGTTGATCACCTTGCCAGATGCGGCACGGGTTGCCATACCTTTCGGGTCGGCAGGGAATGTCGGAAGCGCAGCCTCCCAGCCTTCGGGCAGTTTGTTCATCAGTACGCGGCGGTTGAATTCTGCGCCAAGGTCAGGGAAGAGGCGCGAATAGGCTTCGCGGCGCATCTTCCAATCGGCTTCGAGTTCACGTCCGCGGTCCACAGCTTTGCGATAGAACGCCAGCACATCTTCGGGGATGAGGAAACGCGGCTCTTTGGGCCAGCCCAGGTTATCCTTTGCGGCGTTGAGCTCTTCGTCGCCGAGCGGTTCGCCGTGCGCCTTCTGCGTACCCTGTCGGTTCGGGGCGCCGAAACCGATAATGGTGCGGCACAGGATCAACGAGGGACGCGGGTCAGCTTTTGCTGCTTTGATAGCGGCATCGATCGCATCCACATCGTTGCCATCGGATACGACTTGAGTGTGCCAGCCATAGGCTTCAAAACGTTTTGCACGATCTTCTGTGAAAGCAAGGTCAGTGGATCCATCAATAGAAATCTTATTATCGTCGTAAAGATAGATGAGACGCCCCAATGAAAGATGTCCTGCCAGGGAAGCGGCTTCGGAGGCGACACCTTCCATGAGATCACCGTCAGTAACGATGGCGTAAATGTATGAGTCGATCAGTTCGTGCCCAGGCTTGTTGAATATGGCAGCCAAATGAGACGCGGCAATTGCCATACCCACACCGTTGGCAAACCCCTGCCCCAGTGGACCGGTGGTCACTTCCACGCCGGGGGTCCAACCATATTCGGGGTGTCCCGGGGTCTTACTTCCCCATTGGCGGAAATTCTGCAAGTCTTCCAAAGATAGGTCGTACCCGGTCAGGTGGAGTAGAGAGTACAGAAGCATCGAACCATGCCCACCCGAAAGGATGAAGCGGTCGCGTCCCATCCACTTGGGGTTGCGCGGACTGTGGCGCAGGTGGCGTGTCCAGATGGTGAATGCCATCGCCGCGGCTCCCATCGGAAGCCCCGGATGACCCGAGTTTGCTTTTTGTACGCCATCGGCGGAAAGAAAACGCAATGTGTTGATCGAGCGGGATTGCAGATCAGAAGTCATAACTTATTCCTAGTAAAAAGGTTGGGGTTATTTTACCAAACGATGATATGCTTTGAAGAAAATTCCCAAAGGAGATTTAGTTTATGGCTGTTGACCCTTCATTTTTTAACGAAGTTCCCATCTTCGAGCTTCTCGATGCAGAAGAACGAAAAGTGCTTGCCGACCAGGTCTCGGTTCGAGGTTTTAAGAAAGGACAGACCATTTTCAAGGCAGGTGACCCAGGTGGGCTTGCCTACCTTGTTCAAAAAGGGCTAATTAGTGTCACAGTAAAAGATGCAGGCTATGAAGATGTGATCATTGATATGGCAGATGCAGGCGGGCTGGTCGGTATGTCTTCATTGCTAGCGGGAGAGAATCACCTCACTACTGCCATAGCCGTTGAGGACACCACAGCCATTGAGATAGATCGCAATGACATCACGGTGCTGCTTAATACCAAACCCATGGCAGGTTTGGATATGATGACCATCATTGAAAAACATCTGCGAGCCACACATCAGTTGATGCGCACCCGTGTTACCAAAAATCTAAACGACGAAATCGAGGAAAAAGAGACTTTTGGCGAGCGAATGGCAGATGCAGTCGCCCGCTTTGGCGGGTCCTGGTCTTTTGTGATCGCATTTGGCTTGATCTTGGTCACCTACACGACCATCAACTCATTGCTTGCAAAACCCTGGGACCCTTATCCTTTCATTCTGTTGAATCTATTTCTCTCGATGCTGGCCGCTGTACAGGCGCCGATCATCATGATGAGCCAAAACAGACAGGATACCAAAGACCGCCTTCGCAGTGAGCTCGATTACCGTGTAAACCTAAAAGCGGAACTTGAAATCGAAGAAATTCTACAACGTGTAGGTAAACTTGAAGAAATTCTGGTCAATGACGAAGAAGACGATCACGCCTGACAGCTTTCATACCCCCAATGTAATGTCAATATTTTTCTTTCAGGATCTTCTCGGGCAGAGAGATCAAACCCTCCGAAGGGTCGCCAACAGTGGATAGACTATCCCGTTTATGGGCGCCAAGCCACGCCGTATAAGCAGCAACGATTGCATCAAGCTGTTCGGGCTGGTAAAGCATATCAAGCGGCCAGATACCTTTCAGCATCTTGTGACGAGTGATCTCCTCAAAAAAATCCATCGGGTCTTTGATACGCACACCTGCCTCGAACAATATCAACTGCCGCTGTATCTTCCCCTCCAGTGACGACTTGGGTTGAGGGATACCGCCTGACAGAACACAAAACGCAGCATGTGGATTTGTTTCCATGACCTGGCGAGGTTGGTCATCCGCAGGATATTTTTTGAAACCGAGTTTTTCCAATTTTCGATAGAGCGAAAAACCCACCTGCACCCATGCGGGGCAAGCTGCAATTGTGGAAGGTGTCCCCGATACCGCGATCCCCCGTTCACGCAATTCCAACTCTGCCACACGGAAGCCAGAGGCGCGGGTCTTGAGTGACTTGAATAGTTCCTTTTTCTTGCCTTGAACAAGCCCACGACTCACCCCCGAGGGAGAGTTAACCGCTACAAAAACGGAGGAAATCCCAGCCAGATAGGCGGTAACATCCTCCAACTCACCATCCGCCAGGGAAACTAGATTCAACGACCTATCCAAAGCGGCATAAGTAAATGATTTATGAGAAGATGCAGGGTCAACACCAACAAAGACAGAGTCGGTAAAAAACATAGTAAGATTGGCTCTCAATCGCACAAAGATTAACCTATTTTACATCCAAAAATCCGATGAACCGAACCCAACGTATCATTTTATATATACTCCTTCTGATCGCAAGCGCCTCATGGATCGCCCTCTCCCCTGTGGAAGGCGAACCCGTAGCCGCTGGGACAGCTCCACAGGCAGGGTTTGCAGCCCCCGACTTTACACTCACCACCACCACTGGTGAAAGCATTACCCTCTCAGACCTTCAAGGACAGGCAGTGCTTGTTAACATATGGGCAACCTGGTGCCCGCCCTGCAAAGCCGAAATGCCCGCCATGGAAACAGTGTACAACGAATACAAAGACCAGGGATTCATGATTCTGGCAGTCAATAGCACATATCAGGACACTCCCGCTGACATCGTGCCCTTTGCAGAGGGATATGATCTCACCTTCCCCATTCTGCTCGATGAAACCGGCAAAGTCACGATCGATTATCAGGTGCGATCTTTGCCTTCGTCTTTCTTTATCAACCGTCAAGGTATTATCACTGAAGTCGTCATCGGCGGACCCATGTCTGAAGCCCTGTTGAGAACCCGCATTGAAGAGGCATTAAAATGATCGAAGCCTTCCAAAACCTGTTTACACCGCCCCGTCATATGATCCTGCTTGTTTTGGCGGCATGGCTCGGGCTCACACTCGCAGAACGGCGCAGCCAGCGTCACGGTATCAGCAGTGAAGATCTTAACAACATTACTTTCTATGCTCTGCTGGCATTTGTCATTGGCGGGCGTTTCTCCTATATTCTTCAAAACATTCCCGCATTCAGCAAAAGCCCTTTAAGTATTTTCTCGATCAACCCCAACTTATTCGATACATTCGGAGCAATCGCCGCGGCAGGTATAGTCACTTTCGCATACGGTCAGCGCAAACAACTCAACATCTGGAACATCCTTGATGCGCTCACCCCTTTCTTCGCCATTATTGCAATTGGATTGGGGCTTAGTCACCTTGCTGCAAAAACTGCGTTCGGAACTCCAACCACACTGCCCTGGGGAATTGATATGTGGAATGAAATCCGCCACCCTGTGCAGATATATGAAATACTTGCTTCGAGCTTGATATTGGTTCTGGTTTGGCGCTTCAAGCCGGGTCCACGCCCGGGCATTAACTTTCTTATATTCGCCGTTCTAACGGCATTCTCCAGCCTTGTAATGCAGTCCTTCCGCGCCGAATATGAGGTTGTGTTCAACTCGATTCGGCAGGAGCAGGTCATCACCTGGCTGATATTGTTCGCTTGTTTCATATTAATTGAAACACGGTTAAGAAACCCGGACATCATAAAAAAAGAAAATAAAACGGGCTGACAAATGTCAGCCCGTTTTATTTTGATATCTATCTATCCAAGTTCCGGCTCGATCAAACCATAACTTCCATTGCGTCTGCGGTAAAGAACGTTGATCTTGCTGGTCTCCACATTGTAGAACACAAAAAAATTATCATGACCAAGATTGCGCATTTGTACAAGCGCCTCATCCTCGGTCATCGGATAGAGAATGAACTTCTTACGTTTTGCAAACAGTGGAGAAAGTTCGCCGGTTTCATCATCAATAACATCTTCCACCACATCTGCAGCCGAACGGCCATCACCCCGTCCGTGATATTTTTTGCCCTTATATCTTTCAATCTGGCGCTGCAACTTATCCAATGCCTTGTCAAAGGCAGCAAGCGCTTCATCTGCACGTTCCTCAGACCGAAGGGTAAACCCTTTTCCGAATACGGTAACCTGTGCAACATTTCGGTCACTGGCATCACGAGCAGCTTTGTAATGAGCCAACTCCACACGAGCTTCATCGATGGCAGGCAGGTAATGATCGAGATTCCCAGCCTTCTTGGAAACATACTCTTCTATTCGTTCGGTTAAACGAATATGACGTGTCTGAACTTCCACTTTGTTGGACATGGCAACTCCTTTTTGATTGTTAAGTTACAAACACAAACGCGCTATACCTTCCGCATATCATGGTGCGGCAAGGCACGCGCGACGGTCAACGCATAAACATTTCTTGCACCGGCTTCATACAATGCATAAGCCGCAGAGGAAAGTGTGGAACCTGTAGTTGATACATCATCCATTACCAGAACTGATTTTCCCCGCACCCCAGCATCCGCTTGGAAAGCATTCGCAACATTCTTCCTGCGCTCTTCCCTCGAAAGCCCCACCTGCGTACGTGTCTCTTTTTTTCTCTCAAGAGCAGTCGGCATATAATGAAACATAAACGCCAAGGCAAGTGGTTTTGCGATCATCGCAACTTGATTATATCCCCTTTCCCGAATTCTTTGTTTTCCAAGCGGAATGGGAGTAACAATATCGATATCCCAGCGAAGAGATTCCACGAAAGGCGTCATTGCGCTTGCAATCGCATCACCAAGCGACAGATCGCGGCGGTATTTTAATTTGTGCAAAACAGACTGAACCGGACCCTCAAACACCGCCCACGCTCGAAGGGAATGAAAGTGCGGCTTCTCCGCAAGGCAGACCCTGCAAATTCCTGGTTTTTCTTGCGGCAAGCCACATTTATCACATATGATTCCAAAAAGAACCTGCACACTTCCCTGACACGATTCACACCACCTGGAACCAGACCGATCACATCCACCGCACTGCGGCGGAAAGAGCAGATCAAGCGCACTCCATATTGAACGATACGCCGTATATTTCCAGTTTTTCAAATCCGCCTCAAGAAGTATATTGTACAGATTAATTTCCGATACCACCACCAAAAGCACCCGCAATTTGAAATGCTGCAGGCGCCATCAATATGATCATAATTGACGGAAAGGTTAGAAAAGCCATTGGAACGATCATTTTAACTGGTGCTTGATGGGCCAACTCCTCGGCATATTGGCGGCGCTTCATACGCATCTGATCCGACTGAATTCGAAGAACCTTTGCCATGCTCACACCCAACAATTGGCTTTGAATGACCGCCGCCACAAAACTAGTCAACTCAGGGAGACCAATACGGTCTGCCATATCACGCAGGGCTTCACGTTGGGTCTTACCAAGTTGTATCTCACGAATACAGCGCCCAAACATGAGAGACAGCTCATTTTCCCATTTATCCGCCACTTTAGACATTGCAGCCTCGAAACCCAAACCTGCCTCCACACAAATGGTAAGCAGGTCAAGCGCATCCGGTAAAGCTTTACGGACCTCACCCTGACGGCGTGAGATTCTCGAGCCCAACCAGAGTTGTGGAAAAAAGAAGCCAATCGCTGTAAAGACTACCACAAGCAAAATAATTCGCCCTGTGGTCCAATTCACAGTAGGCAGGTTTCCAAGCACGGTAAGAATCCCGCCAAAAACTGCTGCAACGATAAAACGGGTCGCCAGAAAGGTAGTAGCATCGATTCTACCCGGGTTGCCAGCCAGTTCGAGCTTCAACGCGGTCTCCTGAATTTGTTTTTCTGGAGTAAACCTGGCGGAAACCTCTCCCAGCCTTCTGATTATTGGAACAATCACACGCTCGGTAAACGGCTGCTCAAGTTCAATGTCTTCCAAAGAAACTTGTTCACCGCGCTGAGTTGCCTCTGCAAGACGTGAAAGAACGGGGTCCGTCTCACCACCTTCGGCATCACGGGCAAAACGGGCGCCGATAATCACGACAAATACAATACCGCCAATTAGGGCAACACCAAGAATAATGGCAACAATTGTTCCCATAGTTACACCTCAATATCCGCAATTCTCATCATGATCATATAACTCGAAATGATCAATCCTAAAGTAACACAAATAATGACAGCCGTACAAATCGGTCCGCCATCAGTCACCGATAAAAGATAATCTGGGTTTATGAACCACAATACACACACCAACCCAAAGGGCACAAGAGACAGAAGAGTGCCAGATGCACGCACCTGCGATGTGAGAACACGAACCTCACCCTTAATACGAATACGTTCGCGAATCGTAAAGGAAATACTATCCAGAATTTCGGACAAATTACCACCAACCTCGCGTTGCACATTAATAGCTGTTACAACGAAGTCAAGATCTTCACTTGGAATGCGACGAAGCAGATTTTCAAGGGCAGTTTCCATGGGAATACCAATTTGCATTTCCTGAACGACACGCTTGAATTCATCACAAAGAGGCGGCGGCAATTCCTTGCTGATAGCCTCCATCGCCTGCATAGTAGAATAACCCGCCCGTAAACCATTGACCATCAAGTTCAGCATGTCGGGTAATTGATCGTTAAATTTCTGAAGCCTTCTCCTTTTTTGATACTTGACATATTGCCCCGGCAACACACTACCGGCAACACCACCGATCAAAGCAGAGACGGGGTGACGATTGCCAAGAAACCATGCCACCAATCCCAGTAGAACAACGGCAATAACGATCAAAGAGAAGTATTCCCCCACTTTGAATTTCAGGTCTGCACGCGCCAGATCCCGGGCAATCCTGTCGCCATAGGATGTCTTCTCGACTTTTTTGGATACCCAGTCTGTAAGCGCCGAATTCTGAGCCTCTTTATTAATGTCCACCTTTTCATCGGTGTCCAGATATTGATTAAGGCGCTCCTCCATCTGACTGCGCTCGCTGTTGGAGGAAATGTACAGCCCCACTCCAAGAAGCGCAACAAGAAGAATTCCGCCGATAATGATGACCCAGGTCATTGAACCTCTTCCAGAGAACTATCTTCAAGCACCAATTAATACCGCCTACGTTCACCAATACCAAAGATAGATGGAGGCAAGTGAATTCCAGCAGCTTCGATCTTATCCATGAATTTTGGGCGCAGCCCAGTCGGTCGCATACGTCCAACGATACGACCGTTTTCAGTGCCAGTCTGTTCAAACACAAAAATATCCGTCATGGTGATCACATCACCTTCCATACCGCTCACTTCGGTGATATAGGTAACTTTACGGGTACCATCACGCATACGTTCCTGCTGGCAGATCACATCCACCGCACTGGCAACCTGTTCCCGGATGGCGCGAACGGGAAGGTCCATACCTGCCATCAAACACATTGTTTCAATACGGGCAAGGGCGTCACGTGGAGTATTGGCATGTGCAGTCGTCATTGATCCGTCGTGACCCGTATTCATTGCTTGAAGCATATCAAGCGTTTCGCCACCACGACACTCACCAACAATGATCCGTTCAGGACGCATACGGAGAGCATTGATTACCAGGTCACGGATCGTAATCTCACCCCGTCCTTCAATATTAGGCGGACGAGATTCCAGTGTTACAACATGCTCTTGTCTAAGCTGCAATTCGGCTGCGTTTTCAATGGTAATGATACGTTCGTCAGAGGGGATGAAACTCGAAAGAACGTTTAATAGGGTCGTCTTACCAGAACCAGTACCACCAGAAATAATGATGTTGAGGCGAGCTTCCACACATGCCTTCAGGAACTGAATCGCTTCGGGAGTCACAGAACCGAACTGAACCATCTGATCGACAGTGATTGGGTTCTTGGAAAACTTACGGATCGTCAACACCGGACCAACAAGCGAAATGGGAGGAATAACCGCATTCACACGGGAGCCATCAGGCAGACGAGCATCAACATACGGGCTGGATTCGTCAATACGACGACCCAAGGGGGCAACGATACGATCAATGATGCGCATTACATGGTCATTGCTTTCAAATGTGATCGGAACTCTATGCACTTTGCCTTTTCGTTCAATGAACACATTCTTAGGACCGTTCACCATAATTTCTGTAATGGTGTCATCTTCAAGCAGAGATTGCAGCGGACCAAAACCAAGGATTTCTGCAGAGATCTGTTCAAACAGTCTCGCGCGCTCAGGGCGAGAAAGTACAATATTTTCCTCGGAAAGGATCTGTTCAAACAAATTTTGAATGGTTCGTTTGACCTCGTCTGTCCTCGTAATATCCATGGACGGGTCGATTTCTGACAGTAATTTGTTTTGTACGCGCGTCTTAAGATCGAAGTAAGAACCCGCCTGGGGCGAAGTTGCAGGTGCGCTCACTCTTCGCGCCTGTAACGACGACAAACGGGAGGCTTCTCCACCACCTGAACCCGCAGCCGGTGTTTCACCGGGCGGCTTGGTTGGTCCTTGCCCGGGAGGCTGAGGCTGTTGTTGATTGCCCCCAGAATTCTGTCCCTGTTCAATTCGTCTCAACAACGACATATTATTTCTCCTTACCGCCTAATTGCGGGAGACTCAGACTCGTTATCCAGCGCGAGCATTCGGGCACGCACCAATTCAGCCAGTGCCAATATACCCTTACCGATCGGCTGAGATTTATTGTCCAACATAAATGGCACGCCGCGATTCACTGCTGTGATTGCAATTTTTTCATCCAACGGAATGACGGCAGCAACCTCATGTTTCAGGTTCTCACTAACTCTTTCGGGTGTAATTGCAATTCGTTTATCGAAACGATTCATTGCAAAAATTATCTTTTCTTTGCCAATACTCATAGAGGATAACAAATCCAAAATGAGGCGGGAATTCTTAATCGCTGGAATCTCTTGAGTGGTAATCAGCACGACAAGATCGCTCAAATCCACTGCAGAGAGAATAACATCTGTCAGAATGCAGGATGTATCAACCACTACATAGGCAAACATTCGTTGTAAATACTGTAAGACCTTGCCAAATTGCTCCGGGGAAACCTGCTCTGCCATTTCCGGACGTTGAGGGGCGGCAAGGATTCGAATTCCAGAGGCATCATGCTTGATAAGGATATCGTTGGCAGTCTCAATGTCAAGGTCATCTACGCGCGGGGCAATATCCAAAATCGTGTTCTTGCCCTGCTCGTTCATAAAACTGCTACATCCCCACACTGCAAATTGCCATCGACTAAAACTGCCCGGGTGTCTTCATTATTTAGTGCAATGGCAAGGTTTACGGCAAT
Organism: Anaerolineales bacterium; assembly: GCA_037916115.1. Classification (GTDB taxonomy): domain Bacteria; phylum Chloroflexota; class Anaerolineae; order Anaerolineales; family Villigracilaceae; genus Villigracilis. The sequence goes on along the minus strand of JBAIYF010000477.1, from coordinate 2,708 downwards.
GGTTGTGCAGCCTGTACCACCCTTTGGACTGTACACCACAATAATCTTGCCTTTGGGAGCAGCTGTAAACCCTCCCATGGAAACAGGGGCACCTGCTGCAGCAGACATTGCGATCTTTTGACTGGCTCCCTTTGCCCGCTCCATATGCGCCATTTCACCGGCACGTCTGATAGCTGAGATCAACTCATCACCCATTGGGGGTTTTGTAAGGAAGTCTCGCGCTCCAGCAAGCATGGCACGACGCATGTAGTTTTGATCGCCCTGTACAGACAGGATAACAACCTGAATATGAGGAGAATGCGCTCGAACCTGTTCTGTAGCCGTAATGCCATCGATATCTGGCATGTTGATATCCATCAAAACAACATCCGGATCAAGTTCACGGGAAAGTTGAACACCCTCGTTGCCAGATCGGGCAGTACCAGCAACTTCTATGTCCGTTTCAAATTGAAGCAACTTTCGGACATTTTCCCTAGTTTCGGCAATATCATCAACTATTAATACACGGATTTTGTTAGATGCCATATTTCATGATTCCAATTTCCAAGCCAATATTATTGGCCTTCAGGGGTTTGTTCGACCACCGCATCATTGGGAAGGTTAGGCGACTGGAATTCCACCAATGGGTTTACACTACCCAGGGGAGGATGCATGGCATACGGTAATTTCGCCGGGACGGGGATGTTGTACTGACTCAGCAAGAATTGCAAAGTCGAAGCTTCCGTCGCAAGCCGGGTTTGATCCGAAGGATTACGAAGCGTCAATGAAATTTGCGCATTTGTATACATAAGATATGAGAGTGTGATCGAGTCCTGCGGAGAAACAATCAAGGTCACAATATCTGGCGGGTTTTGATTTGCTGCCGCCTGTTGTGCTGCAGGATCTGCTGCGGGATCTTGTGTCGCAGGGTCAACCGGTGCAAGCTCTTCACCAGTTAGCGGGAAATCACCCAAACGCATCACTACTACATCTTGAAGCAGGGTTTGACATACCATACGAGGTCTTTGTGCCTCAGACGGAATCACATAATAAGGCTGCTGAAGGGAAGGATCCAATTCCAGACGTCCCTGAGCTGTACTGGATGGGCTTAAGCCAAGTGACAATACTGGCAAACCACCTTCAGGATTGGTTAAGCCTGTTCCAGTTACAGTCGCTGTCAGATTCGGGAGCATGGTTTGATATGAAGGGTCTACGTCTACAAAGAGCAAACAGGCATTCACGTTAACATGAGCGCCATTATTAACCGCATACCCTGAAACAGACAGACGGTCCACTGGAATGGACATGGCGGTCATACCGGGCGGAATGATCGACGCCCATTGAGGACCAGAGACTGACACAGATGTCGTCGAGTCAGTCACCATCGATTCTGTGATAACAACACCCTGATCCAGAGGAAAGCGGGCGATTTTATCAACCAGGAAAGGCAGTTCATCCACTGTGTACATAACAGTGACTACATTTTCCTGGGGAATTCTTAGAGTCGAAAGGACATCTTCCGTGACCCGCCCGCCTTGTGGGATATTTTGGGCGGCATAATACACATCCACATAAACTGTCTGGTCCGGAGACGGCTGAGGTGACAGTAACTGACTGACAGCAAAAAAGCCAACACCCAATAGAATGATTACAACCAGAAGCACTAGAATAAGCGTTCGACCGCGGCGCATAAATTATCTCCTCTCGATGGAAATCGAGTTATTGGAATGGTTATAACATAATCATTATACAGGAAAAATAGCAAAAACATGCCATACAAGCGCACAGGGGGCATCCCGGCGCGCCAAATTCTTTGCAATATTGTTAGAAAACAAGTGTTTATATTTTAGCTGGCACCGTGAAAGAGATCTTGGCACCCGAACCAACCGCACTATCGATTTCAAACTTTCCACCCAGCATTTCGGAGCGTTCCCGAATTAATTTTAGACCCAAATTGCTTGAGCCCTTTAAGGATTCGGGGTCAAAGCCACGCCCATTATCATCGACGCTAATCCTCAACATATCTGCCCCAAGATCAAGATGCACCTTGACCATGGTTGCCTGACTATGGCGATAGGTATTCCCAAGCAATTCCTGAACAGCACGAAACACCATCACCTCAAGATAGGGTTCGAGGCGGCGTTCGGATCCGGAAACTGTTACGCTGACATCCAAACCCGATTGCTCTTTGAACGCTTCCGCATACTTGCGAAGAGTTGGCACCAGACCAAGATCGTCCAACATCATTGGGCGCAATTCAAAAATGAAATTCCTAACTTTTTGAAATGTGCTCATGGCAGCGGTCTTCAAGTTTGCCAATTCTTCTTTTGCCTGGGCGGCGTCCACATCCAGCAAACGCATCGCAATTTCGGTTTGAAGAATGAAATTAGATAATGCCTGTGCAGGGCCGTCGTGCATCTGACGGGAGAGGCGCTGGCGTTCAGCCTCTTGCGCATTAACGATCATTTCAATCCCTGTCATTTTTTCATTCATGGATGAAGTCTGGGGCTCAGATTCTTTGTCCCCCCCCCCAGCTGCCAAACTTTCAAGAGCAAGTTTATACTTTTCCAGATGCGATTTATCGTTTTGAAGTTTTTCCAATTGTCCGCGCATGACCAACAAACGCTGCTGGGCATCCAGAGCAGAATCATATGCCATTTTCACTTCATCAGGAGAAGACCCTTGTTTTTGCACCTGCTGCAAGTGCGCTGTGATGGCAGTATTACGCT
>JBAIYF010000476.1:0-4127 GCA_037916115.1 Anaerolineales bacterium | reverse complement strand
CATTCAATCCACAGCGCGGACGGTTGGCGAGGCATTGGCTGAGGCGGGCATCCCACTCATGGGTTTGGATACCAGCCTCCCGTCGGAGAATGAGCCGGTACCTGCCGATGGGCAGATCCAAGTCACTCGCGTCAGCGAATCCATTTTGGTGGAAGTTGAATCCATCCCATTCACTACTGAAGAAAGAGAATCGGCGGATGTGGCATTTGGGCAACAGGAAATTATCCAGAATGGCGAGAATGGCGCGGCGATGGTGCGCACACGCATCCGCTTTGAGAACGGCGTGGAAGTGAGCCGCGTTGAAGAGGAAAAGACCACCATCAAAGAGCCGGTTACACAGATCGTATCCACCGGCACAAAGATCGTCCTCTCTGAGGTTGGAGGCGGCGCGCCATATCAATACTGGTACGCCACCAAAATGTATGCCTCGTGGTATTCGCCCTGCAACTCCGGCACGGGCGGCTGCTCGTATGGAACAGCAAGCGGCGCGCGCGCAGGCTATGGCATTGTGGCAGTGGATTATTCATACTACTCGTATCTCGGCGGAATGCGAGTCTACATTCCCGGCTATGGGCTTGCCACCATCGGCGACACCGGCGGCGGACCAATTATTGAGACAGCCTTCGGCGTGCCGCGCTATCAATGGATAGACCTCGGCTACGACGACAACAATATAGGCGGGTTATCGGGCTGGGTGACGGTATACTTCCTTGAACCTGCCCCCGCAGAAATTCCGTACTTCTTCAAATAAAATGACACGATCACAACGAACCATCATCTCCATCCTCTCTGTTATTGCGCTTTCGCTTGTCGTTGGCTTGGGCATCTATGCCTACAGAACCCTGACCACACTGGCGCAAACCCCGCTGGGTCCTGCCTTGCCGTTCATGCCGACACAAGCCATGCCGCCCACATGGACAGCCGCCCCCCTGACCCAAACCCAAATGGCTGATCCATCCCTGCCGACAGCCACAGCACTGCCAGCCACACCATCGGGTCCGCTTTGCGGCAGGACGGGTGTAACGAACGTTCTCGTCATTGGCGCGGATTCTCGTGCAGATAGTTACCTCTACGGGTTGGGCGACGCCATCCGCCTCGTGCGTGTGGATTTTTCAAATCAAAAAGTCAGCGCATTGGAATTTCCCCGCGATCTGTGGGTGGAAATTCCGCACATTGCCGACGATCTAAACGGACAAGACCATGAAAAACTAAATCAGGCATATCTTTACGGGCAGCCCGGTTTCAAATATTGGGACGACCCCTCCGAAGGCTCCGGGCTCACTGCGCTGACACTCAACCGCAATTTCAACGCCAGCATCGATAACTATATTACGGTCAATATGCGCACTTTCGAAAAGATCATCGACGCCATTGGCGGTATTGAAGTGGTGATTCCCAACGAAGAGGTGGCAAAGACCGCCAATCTATCCGTCGGCACACACACGCTCAACGGAGCGCAGGCGCTCAAACTTGCCCGCAATCGTTCGGGCGGCATCTTCGAACGCGCCGACAACCAAAACCTCGTATTGTGTGCCGTCCGCAAAAAACTGACCAGCCCGCAGATCATCACCGAAATTCCGGCGCTGATCGAAACCTTTCAAGACAACATCCGCACCGACCTGACCCCCGAACAACTTGCCCAGTTCGCGTGCCTCGCCACACAAACCCCGCCTGAGAACATCGTCCTTACCGCATTCCCCGGCGAACTCTTCCGCCAGACGCGCGTATACGACCCGGTCTTCGATAAACGTATTTCGATCCTCGAAGCCGATTTTGATATCCTCACCGATTTCGTCCTGCGCTTTCAAATGGGCACATGGCCCATTCCCGCCCCCGCAGAAGAAAACGCCAGACCCGACGAAGACGCCCCAGTGATCTGCGAATGAACTATTCCTCCATCCCCCCGCTCAATGCCGCCGCCGTGCTCAAACGCTACGGTCTGCGCGCCGACAAACGCCTCGGGCAGAACTTTCTGCAAGACCCCTTCGCCCTTGAGAAGATCGCCAACGCCGCCGAGATTCAAGCGGATGACTGTGTCCTCGAAATTGGTCCTGGACTTGGCAGTCTCACCCGCTATTTGGCTGTCTCTGCCCGAAAGGTTGCAGCGGTCGAACTGGACCCAGACCTGCTTGCCCCTCTCAAAGCGATTCTTACGCCGCATCCGAACGTGACCATCACCCACGGCGACATTCTCGACCTCAACATCGCCGACCTTGTAGACCAGCCGAATTACATCGTCGCCGCGAACATCCCCTACAACATCACCTCTGCCATCATCCGGCACCTGCTGGAGAGCGAACCCAAGCCGCGCCGCATTGTGCTTACCATTCAAAAAGAAGTTGCCGAACGCATCTGCGCCAAACCCGGCGACTTGAGTCTGCTGGCATTGAGCGTACAAGTCTATGGCGAGCCGCGCCTTGCAGCAAAGATTCCCGCTGGGGCGTTTCACCCCGCTCCTAATGTCGATTCTGCCATTCTGCGGGTTGATGTCCACACCCAGCCGCTCATCCCCCAAGAAACACTGAATGTCTTTTTCAAACTTATCAAGGCGGGTTTCAGCCAAAAACGAAAGACTCTGCGAAATTCCCTTTCCTCTGGCTTGCACATTAAACCCGTTGAGGCTGAAGCCCTGCTGCACTCCGCAAACATCGACCCCATGCGCCGCGCAGAGACCCTATCCATTGATGAGTGGAAGGAAATGTGCGTCCAGCTCAAGGCGGACAAGTAATCGCGGAGAATTGCTGGCAATAGTACCAATAGACCAATATTTTTCTTGTCGTATCTTAAAGTTATGTAATAATTTGCTTTATAAGGAGAGAGACCATGTATCAGAAAAAAGTCGTATTGTTTATGTCATTGCTCCTGGTTGCAGTGTTGACCGGGTGTAACCTGCCCGGCGGTGCGCCAGAAGCTACCGAAACGCCCGACCTGGCACTAACCATCACTGCACTTGCAAATCAGGGCGCCCAACCCGGCACCGAAGAAGCGGGTTCACAGGCAACCTCTACGCCTGAGTTTACAGCCACCCCCGGGGCAACTTCAACACCCTCTGTGCCGCAAGTGTCTGTCAGTACGAACACGAATTGCCGCATCGGTCCCGGTGTGATCTACGATCTGGTCGATTCATTGCTTGTCGGTCAGACCGCGGAGGTGGTTGGCAAGAATTCCGCTGTGCCCAATTACTGGGTTATCAAACGCCCGAACGGATCTGGCACCTGCTGGCTCTGGGGCGAATACGCCACTGTAAGCGGTAACACCGCGAACCTGCCGGAATACCCGGTTCCGCCCACACCGACACCTACCTCAACACCCACATCCACTCCCACTTCAACACCGTCTGCACCGGCTGCGGTAGACAATGTAGCCATGAACATGACAACTTGTGGCGGCGCAGCGCCATATCCACATGGAGGCACTCTGAGCTGGAGCGATAAATCCAACAACGAAGATGGATTCAATATCTATATCAATAACGTCTTGGTTGCGAGCATTCCCGCCAACAGTACATCATACAATGTTGCTCCATATGGATCGTTTGCGGCAAACATCGCCTCGATTTTCGAGGTGGAAGCCTTCAATGCCGCTGGTAAGGCGCCCAAGAAGAGTGTATCCAAGGGTTGTCCATAATTCTTTTTTACAAACGAGAAACAAAACGTCTTGCAGAGTATTCCTCTGCAAGACGTTTTTATTTGTATAATATGCGCAACATGCCCACTTTTCAAACTGCACAAACCGTCTTGATACCGGATGCAGAAAAAAAACGCGCGACTGAGTTTGCGCAAGCTGTCACCGGCACTGTCAACTATAAAGACAGCAACCAGTCTGTAGATGCAAAGATCCGCGACGACCACTTTGTATCAAAACTCGGCGAAGAGGCGGTGCGGATTCTTTTCCAGAGTAGAGAATGTCAGGTCGAAGGACCAGACTACGGGGTGTATGAGGCGAAGCGCAAATCCTGGGCGGCGGACTTGAAGATCAATGGATTGGAAGTGGCAGTCAAGACTCAACGTCGCTCCGCAGCCAATCGATATGGACTTTCATGGACATTTCAAGACTCTCCCGAACGGCGCGACCCAATATTAGACATGCCGGATGCGTGGGTATGTCTGGTGGTGTTTGAAGATCTA
>JBAIYF010000475.1:0-3187 GCA_037916115.1 Anaerolineales bacterium | reverse complement strand
GCTGAAAATTAATAAGGGATTATTACCAATAAAAAAGCCGTTCGCATTTGCGGACGGCTTTTACTTTTGCTTGTTTAATTTTTTCCCGGTGCGGGGACGAATGCTTCCACACGTGCCCATAATTCACGGATGTTGATCGGTTTGGACATATATACATCACAGCCCGCGGAGAGGGCTTTTTCGGCATCGCCTTTGAGGGCGTTTGCAGTAATGGCGATGACAGGCACGTATGCCAGGTGGTGTTTTGCGCTCGACCGCAAACGGCGCGCCACTTCATATCCGTCGATGTCCGGCAGGTTGATATCCAGCAGAATCAGGTCCACTTCGTTGTTTTCAGCGGTCTCCACCCCTTTGATACCTGTAAATGCCTCCAATAACATATATCCGCGTGATTCCAATGCGCGCTTTACCAGCATCATATTATCGGGATTATCTTCAATGTAAAGGATTTTATTTCCCATGGTTGCTCCTTATGATGTGCCCTTTTCTTCTTTTTCCTTTTCCTTGTCTTCAAGGACGTTAATGACCTTGTCGACGAACTTGCGGGTGGGCAGGGATCCTTTTTGATATAGCGCCTCGATCTGACCATTGAGGCGGCTGCGTTCTTCCGTTGTAATATCCTTTGCACTTACGACCACTACAGGAATGTCTTTGGTACGCGGGTCTAATTTCAATTCCTCCACCAACCCAAAGCCATCAATGCCGGGCATGGTCAGGTCGCTGACGATCAGGTCGGGGAGTTTCTGGCGAGCCATGGCAAGTCCTTCCCAGCCATCCTTGGCGTGATACATACGGTAGTTCTTCTTCGCTTCCAGCAGGCGGCGGATGAGGTGGGCATCGTCTGGGTTGTCGTCGATAAGCAGGACGGTGGTGGTCTTCTCGTCCAGGTTTTCCAGCGCGGCTTGCAGACCTTCGCGCGGGGCGGGGGACTGGTCTTTGCTGAGATGCACGTCCACTGCCCATTGGTCTCCGAGTACATGCTTTTCCACGGGGAAGGTGTGCCCTGTGCAGTTTATGGCAACCAGTTCATCTTTTCCAATGATGCCGTTCTTTGAAAGCTTTGTGAAGCCCGCTATTGCAACAGAGGTGGCGGGTTCCACCGCCATGCCTTCGCTTTTGGCGAGCGCTTTCATGGCTTCGTAAGCTTCAAAGTCGGTCACAGACTCCATCACCCCGCCATATTGCTGGGTGAGGTTCCATAGATAGGTGTAGGCTTTGCCCGGGTCTCCGGTGGAGAGGATGATGATGCGGGTATCTGGTATCACGGGAGTGGCAACATCTTTGCCAGCCTTAAAGGCATGTACCATGGGGGCGCATCCATCCGCCTGAATAATGGCGAGTTTGGGAACTTTGTTGATCAGCCCCATGCTATACATCTCTTTGAACCCGTGATAAACACCCAGCGGTCCCATACCACCGCTAACCGCCTGAATGTACCAATCGGGTGCGCGCCAGCCGAGTTGCTCGACGATCTCATAGGCGATGGTCTTCATCGACTCGCGGGCAGAAATGGAACTGGCGCCGCGGTCGAGCAACAGGTTTTTGCGCTGTGCAAACTGGCTGGCGATCTGTTTGGTTTGGTCGTAATTGCCGCTGACACGGATCACTTCTGCACCAAATAGGGCTGCCTCGCGCAGCTTTTCCTGCGGGACGAGGCTGGTCATAAAGACCCATAATTTGATCCCGGCACGGGCGCAGGCGGCGGCATAGGCTACAGCGGCATTTCCTGTGGAAGCAATGACCGCTTCACGGATACCGTTCTCGTTCATGGCGGCAACAGCGACTGCCGCCTGCCTGTCTTTGAATGAAGAGGTTGGGCCGAAGCGTTCATCCTTCAGGTAAACAGAACCATGCCCAAGGTCCGGGGCGAAGCGGTTGGAGTGCCACAGAGGTGTGCCTCCGGCGGGGTAAAGATCCAATGCAGAGGGGTTGTTCAGCGGCAGCACATCTTGAAAACGCCACAGGTTGCTGGGGCGGTTCGGAATGCCGCGCAAGATCTCGCGCTTGAAGGCTTCGTAGTCGTAATGCGGCTCAACCCATTGCGAGTCACATTTTTGGCATACACCGGGTACGAAGGGAACGTAGGCTTGTTGATGTCCGCAGAGATTGCATTCGAGGTAGAGTGGCGTTGCCATTTATTTTTCCTTTTTCTCGATGACTTCGGTGATGCGCGCTTCAAGTGGAAGTTCCACATGGAATGTAGAGCCTTCGCCTTCCACGCCGGTGCTATCTGCCCACAGGCGTCCGCCATGCATTTCAACGAGGCGGCGGCTGATGGGCAGACCCAGACCCGTGCCACCCACTTTGCGTGTGGTGGAGGTATCGACCTGTGAAAATTCCTCAAAGATCGATTCAAGTTTGTCAGGCGGAATGCCAAGACCGGTGTCCTTGACGGTGATTAACACTCGTCCTCCGTCCATAGGTGCGGTCTTGATGGCGATCTTGCCCTGGCTTGTGAACTTGATGGCGTTGTTGACGAGGTTGATCATCACTTGGCGAATGCGGGTATTGTCGGCGTAGATCTCGAGTTCCTTGTCCGATTCCGGGTCGATGAAGAGGGCGATATTCTTTTCGCTGGCAAGAGTGGATGTGATGCTGGTGACCTCTTCGAGCAGGCCGTGAACGATGAACTTTTCGGGGTGCAGGTTCATGCGCCCAGATTCGATCTTGGCCATGTCGAGCACATCGTTGATGAGGTGCAGCAGGTGCTGACCGTTCTTTTGGATCAAGCGCAAGTCGTTATCCATGTAGGGGGTCAGTTCGCCGTCGAGTCCTTCGAGCATTACATCGGTAAAACCGAGGATGGAGTTAAGCGGTGTGCGCAACTCGTGCGACATGTTTGCCAGAAATGCCGATTTGAGGCGGTCCAGTTCCTTCAATTCCTGGGCGCGTTTTTGGAGTTCTTCCGTCAGGCGCAGGGTTTCAAGGTGGATACTGGTTTGTGCGGCAATGGCTGCGGCAAGTTCGCGTGCTTCAGGCGAGACGTTTTCCAGACCTGCCACAGCCAAATGCCCAATGGCTTCACCGCGCACATACAACGGTTGTTCGAGAACCGCTTGTGTGGAAACCGGGGACTCGCTCAACGGGGTGACTTTGATCGAGTCATATACGAAGCCAAGTGAACTGCCTTCGCGTTCGGTGTAGGTTTCCCAGTTCTGGCGGGTGAGGCGGCGTGTGGCTTCTTCCG
>JBAIYF010000474.1:0-7108 GCA_037916115.1 Anaerolineales bacterium | reverse complement strand
ATTTGATGGCATTGCTCAACAGGTTGACAAGCATTTGTTTTAAGCGCCGCCCATCACAATGGATCTGAAGCGAAGGTGGTGCCATGGAGAAACGAACCGCCTGTTTCTTTTTATTTGCCATTCCCTTGGTGAGTTGCAGGCTGGCCTGGCAGACATCGTCTAATGAGACTGGGTCAATGTTCAATTCAAGCATTCCGGCTTCGATCTTGGAGAGATCGAGGATGTCATTGATCAGTTCCAGCAGGTGCTTCCCGCTCTCTTCAATGGATCGGATCGCTTTATTCTGTTTCTCGTTCAGGGAACCATAGGTGTTGAGCTGCAAGGCTTCGGAGAGCCCAAGGATGCCCGTAAGCGGGGTACGCAGTTCATGACTCATGCTGGACAAAAACTCATCCTTCATACGGGAAGCTCTCTCGAGCTCGGCATTGGCGGCACTCAACCTATCACGACTGATGCGCAGCTGGGCCTCGCTCTCACGTAGTACGTTTTCAGCCTGTTTGCGCAAGGTAATATCGCGCACCACACTTTGAAGAAGTTTGGGCTGTCCCTGGGTGTCGCGGATCAGAGACAGGTTGATCTCGGTTTTCACCAGAGTCCCATCGACACGGCGGAAGGTGCGTTCGTACGGAGGGATGCGATCTCCCCGTAATAATGCCTGCTTGCGGTCTTCCGCTTCATTCGTTTCGGATGGGTCGATAAAATCGAAGGCATTCCTTCCGATCAATTCTTCCACCGAGCTGGCGCCCAGAAGCTCCGGAGCCCGTGAGTTGACACGTACATAGTTTTGGGAGTCAATATCCATCAGGAAGATGGCATCGTTGGTACTATCGAAGAGCGAGCGGTAGGTTTCTTCGTTCTCGCGCAATGCCTGCTCAGCCTGTTTACGTGAGGTGATATCGCGGAAGATGCCGTTGGTGGCGATGGAACCGTTTTTGACCCTGCGGCTGTTGATATGCCCTTCGACGATCACGGTCTGCCCTTGTTTGGTTCTGAAGGTCACTTCCAGACGCTCAGGCATCTCATCCACCACCAATTTTTTGAGGATTTCCCGGCAGGCGGCATGATGATCAGGGGTAATCACATCGAACATGGTCAGGCGCAGCGCCTCTTCCACCGAGTAGCCCAGGGTGGTACACCAAGCTGCGTTAACGTACAGAAAGTTCCCATTCTCGTCCAGGCTTTGGATCAGGTCGTTGGCTGTATCCAGAAAATTTTGCAGGTCGGCTTCACTTTCACGGATGGACTGCTCGGCTTGTTTGCGCTCGGTGATGTCAAAAACAGTGGAACGACTCATGAGGTAGTTGCCGTCGGCATCATAGATGGCAGTGGCGTTGACCAGAACCGGGAAGGTGCTGCCATCCTTGCGCAGCATTTCGAATTCCATCTCGCGGACATACCCTTGTACTTTGAAAAGCGGAAATTCCCGTTCGAACACGGCCCGGCTTTGCGGAGTTAAGAGTTCACCGAACGAACGCCCCAGCAGTTCGTCGCGTGAATACCCAGACCAGTTCAACTGCGTTTGGTTGACCTCGATGAAGTTGCCATGCGGATCAAGCGAGTGGTAACCGGCAGGGGCGTTGTTGTACAGATCCTGCACTTCGGCAGTACGCTGACGGACGCGCTCTTCCAGTTCTTCAGACAGCAGACGGTATTTCTCTTCGCTGGCACGCAGTGATTGTTCAGCTTGTTGACGAACAATCACCTCCGCCAACAAGTGACGGACATTTTGAAGCCGTTCAAAGATATTTTCATCGAATCGACTTTCGGAAGTAAATTCGATCAACCCTAATACCTTCTCCCCTGCAACCAATGGGATAATCATTACGGACCGAATCTCCAACAATTTGGATATAGCCGGAATGAACTTTCGAAATATGGGACGAGCCGCATTTGGCATGAAGGATGTATTGATGAAATCAGCCAACCAACGGTGGATATCCTCCGGATCAGTGATCAAAAGTCCACGACTGGAGTTCAAGACCTGATTAAAATGATCGTTCCCTCCAATGGGAATGGCAATTTGCGGAACAGGATGCCCAATCAATTTTTCAACTCTTTCGATCCGTTCGCGGTATAAGTGCGACGGTTGCAGGACAAAGGTTTGGGTATTGGGATCGATCAGGAAAACCCCGGCCCCCAAGCCTCCAAAGATCTTTTTCGTTTCTTCGGCAAGTTCTTCTGTAATACCAACAACATCCTCACCTCGATTGACCGCCTGATTAAGTTTATTGAGAAGCGCCAGATCTTCCAGCCGCTGCTTCAAGGCATCTTCCGCCCGTTTGCGCTCTGTGATCTCAATGCCCATACATTGGATCTCTTTCGGTCGTCCAATCTCGTCTGTCAAGCAGACCCATTCCCACAAGGTAGTTCGAACGCTGCCATCGCGTGCGGGTTTATCAAGTTCCACAGTGATGACCTGCCCCGGCTGGGTAATGCATTGTTCCACAGCCTCAAGAGCCCGCTGGTGATGGTGTTCACAGATTGCATCCAAAGCGTTGGAATTTTCCAAGCTGGTTTGTGAGTGCCGCCATGCAAATTCATTCTGGTATTTATGGTTCCAGTATGTAAAATGCCCATCCATGCCGACCCGTATGACAAAATGGGTCTCTGAGTCAACCAGAGAGCGTAATCGTTGCTCGCTGGCACGCAAGGTTTGCTCAGCCATTTTACGATCTGTGATATCAGCTGCAATGCCGGTCACGCGGAGCAACTGTCCGGACTCATCGAGAACAGGGAAGGAACGGTCATGGATCCAGCGGATCGTGCCATCGGGACGCATGATGCGATATTCAATATCAATCGGCTCGCCCTGAGATTGCCTCCCCTCTGCTGCCAACATGATCGGGCGGTCTTCGGGCAGGACGGCTTCAGTGTAATTACGATTGTCTTCATATAGACTTTGGATCGAGCGTCCCCAGATGTGTTCATACGCCGGGCTGATATAAACCAAGCGCTGCTCATGCTCATCGTACATCCAAAATACTTCCTGAATGGTTTCTGCGATCTGCCTGAAGCGCCTTTCCGCCTCGCGGACCTGTTCCTGCGCCTCGCGCTGGCTGGTAATGTCGCTGGAGATGCCTACGATGTGATTAACCACCCCTTGTTCATCAAAGACCGGGGCAGCTTTATCATGCAGCCAACAGACCTGTCCATTGGGGCGCACGATCCGATACACATAATCTGTTTTGAAGCCATGCTTTTCCTGTTCACGCAGCTCCAACAGGCTTTGGCGATCTTCCGGGTGGACAATATCAAGGTAGCCGTTGGGGAGTTGATCGACCGTCTCAACGCTGAGCCCAAAGATACGCTCAAAGGCTGGGCTGGCATATTCATGCTTCAGGGTACGCGGGTTGAAGACCCAGAAGATGTCATTGATGTTATCCGCAACCTGAGTGAAGCGCTCATTTGCAAGCCTGATCTCCTCTTCCGCCTGTTTGCGTTCGGTGATATCACGCAGAATGCCCAATACAGCTGGTTTCTCGTTATAGACAATGAAATTGGCACGCAACTCAAACCAGATCTTTTCAGTTCTTTCTTTATTCAGCAATTGGACCTGATAATTTGCTTCCGGGTTTTCGCCAGTGATGCGTTGGTGGAATCGCTCTGTCCACATGGCAAGAAATTCAGGGGCGATCACTTGTTCAAAAGGGGTTTGCTCAAACTCTGCCGCTGTATACCCAAGCCGCTCGGGCAAAACCGTGTTGGTGTAAACAAAACGCTCATCCTGTGCAACAAAGACCCCATCTGCCATGGCATCGACCAATGTGCGGTATGTTTCCTCGCTCTCGCGCAGCTTTTGCACTGCCTGTTTACGCTCGGTGATGTCATGGATAACCACCAAAGCGCCTTTAATGTTGCCAAGTGCATCACGCAGCGGGGAAAAGTTTGTTTCAATGGTGTGCAGCCGTCCATCCGTATATGTCCACTCGGTCTCCCATTTGAACTCCTCGCCATTAAAGGTACGGTCGTACAAGCCGCGCCACTGTTCCAACACCTCTGGAAGATAATCGGGCGGCAGGATGCTTTCCCCAATTTGAAGCGGGTGACCTCCGGTTTCCGTCAGTACTGTTTGATGGCGTTGGTTATTAACGAGCAAACGGTAGTCCCGATCCACGGCAAAAACGGAATCCTGGGTGCTTTCGAGCACCTGCCGTAACAATGCCGCGCTCTCGCGCAGTTTTTGCTCGGCTTGTTTGCGTTCGGTGATATCGTGTGCCAGAACGATTTCGGCATTGCGCCCGTAGAATTCCATCGTATGCGAGGTGATCTCTACATCGATCAGGCTGCCATCTTTTTTCGAGTGGCGCCAACTTCCGGCTTCATCCAATCCTTCAGTGACTGCAGCGACATTCGCAAGCAGGCGTTGGTGATCCTCTGATGGGCGGATGTCAAGAATGGTCATGCGCAGGAATTCTTCGCGGCTGTAGCCATACTTGTTGATCGCGGCTTCGTTCACTGCCAGAAATGCCAGAGTTTCAAGGTCGTATACCCACATCGGGTGGGGGTTGTTATCAAACAGATTCTGATAATTTTCCTGGCTCTCGCGCAGTTTCTGCTCGGCTTGTTTGCGCTCGGTGATGTCGGTATGTGTACCGCTCATGCGCAGCGGTTTTCCGTTTGCATCCCATTCTACAATTTTGGCCTGATCCAGGATCCACTTATACTGTCCATCTTTGGTACGCATCCGGTATTCAACCCTATGCGCGGGCGTCGTGCCATCCAGGTGATCCTGAATGGATTTCCAGGCGGCTTCCCTGTCGGCGGGATGGTGCAAATCCGTCCATTGCTTGATGTTCAACTCGATCTCTGCGAGTGTGTAACCCAGCATTTCCGCCCAGCGCGCATTCCGATGTACCTTGCCTGTTTCTATTTCCCAATCCCAGTAGCCCAATTGGCTGCCTTCCATGACCATCTCAAGACGCTCCTCACTTTCGCGCAATTGGGATTCCGCCTGTTTGCGCTCAGTGACGTCAATTTGAATGCCTACGAATTCAACGACCTGCCCGTTCTCAATCACCGGGCTTAGGTTGTTGTAGAGCCATTTCATGCGCCCGTTCCGGTCTATGATACGATATTCATACGCAAAGGGTTCAGGGTTTTCAAGGAGACCCCTAGTTGCATCTTCAACAAGATGCAAATCATCGGGGTGCACCATTTGTTTGAAAAGTTCGAAAGTCGGCTCGATCTCGTATGGCTCAAAGCCATAAAGGGCATAACAGTTTTCCGACCACTCCAATTTGAAGGTTGCAGGGTCTAGCCGCCAACTGCCCATGTTTGCAATGCGCTGCGATTCTTTCAGGAATTGTTCGCTTTCGCGCAGTTTTTTCTCCATCTGCTTCCGTTCGGTAATATCCAGCAGAGTGTTCAGGTAATAAATCTGCCCATCCAGTTCGATCTGTTCAGAAGATAATAATATGCTGTGTTCGTCTCCTGAGCGTATATAAAACGGTATCTCAGAATTACGAATTTCACCGGTATCGATCAAGTTCGCACGAACCTT
Source organism: Anaerolineales bacterium (assembly GCA_037916115.1). Taxonomy (GTDB): domain Bacteria; phylum Chloroflexota; class Anaerolineae; order Anaerolineales; family Villigracilaceae; genus Villigracilis. The sequence goes on along the minus strand of JBAIYF010000474.1, from coordinate 1,608 downwards.
CTGCAAATCATCCGCTCGTGCCAACCCGAGTTCGACCGATGTCTTGCCAAGCGCTTCTGCACGGGTGTAACCGGTCAGGTTTTCCCAGGCTTCGTTGACATCCACAATGCAAAAATCGGAGGCACGCGACAACCCCACCGGAATGGGATTCGAGTGGAACAGAGTGGAAAAGCGCTGTTCAGATTCGCGTAGGGTCTTTTGGCTTTTGTAGCGCTCAACAGCATAACGCACTGCCCGCCCGGTGATCGGGAATTCCTGCGGGCGTTTTACCAGATAATCTTGTGCGCCTGCCTGCACAGCTTGCGCAGCAACCTCTTCGTCATCCAACGCCGAAAGCACCACCACGGGCAGGTCGGGGGCGGTTTGGTGAAGTTTGAGGAAGGTGGAAAGCCCATGGGTGTCGGGCAGTCCCAAGTCCAGGAGAGCGGCGGCGAAGGTTTGAGTAGGTAGAAGTTCAAGCGCTTCGCTCAGGCTTTCGACCACGGTCAGGTCAAAGTCTGCCAGGGTATCCTGTGCCAGTGCCTCTTGCAGGAAGAGCGCATCGGCGGGGTTATCTTCGATCAGCAAAACATTAAGTTGGGTTTTTTCCATTTTCCACCTCGGAGGGCAGGGTTACCAGACTGAACCAATAATTTTTGATGGATTTGATCGCTTCGACAAAATTGACAAAGCCAACCGGTTTGACAATGTAGCAGTTGGCATGCAGGTCGTAGGCTTCCAACACATCCTTCTCAGATTTGGAGGTGGTCAGTACCACAATTGGGATGTTGCGTAATACCGGGTCAGATTTGATCTCCGCCAGCACCTCGTGCCCGTTCTTGCGAGGCAGGTTCAGGTCGAGCATGATCAGGTCGGGGCGCGGTGCACCGGCGAAATCGCCCTCACCGCGCAGGTACTCCAGGGCTTGCACACCATCCTCCACTACATGCAGGATGTTGGTGATCTTGAAATCTTCGAAGGCTGAGCGGGCCATCAGCACATCGGCGGGGTTATCTTCCACCAATAGAATTTCGACAGGACGCAAGGATTTGGAGTTCACGATCTTGACCTTTCTGGAATAGTGAAAAAGAAGGTGGTGCCGTGTTTCAACTCAGACTCGATCCACATTTTTCCACCATGCCGATCGATGATCTTTTTACATAATGCCAACCCTATGCCGGTGCCAGGATATTTACTGCGGGTGTGCAGGCGTTTGAAGATGAGGAAGACGCGTTCGAAATACTGCGGGTCGATGCCGATGCCGTTATCACGCACGGCAAACTGCCAGCCGTTCTCGATCTTTTCGGCATGGATGTGGATTTCGGGCGGCTTCTCTCCCCGGAATTTGATGGCGTTTCCAATCAGGTTTTGCAGCACCAGGGTCAACTGCCCGGCATCTGCCTGTACAGTAGGCAGCGGGTCGTGGGTGATGCTTGCCCTGTTCTCCCTAATAGTGGATTGCAAATTGGCAAGCGCTGATTGCAGGACTTTTTCCATGTTCGCTGTTTCAAAGGGTTTGCCTTTGCGCTCCACGCGCGAGAAATCAAGCAGATCGTTGATCAAGTGCTGCATGCGCTCCGAAGCATCCACTGCAAAATGGATGTATTCATCGGCGCGTTCATCGAGTTG
>JBAIYF010000473.1:0-5852 GCA_037916115.1 Anaerolineales bacterium | reverse complement strand
TTTTGGAGATCAGATCTTATAAAAGATCGCTCATCAATTCCATCGGTACCACCGCCGCACCGACAATACCGGGACCCGTATGCACACCCAGTACGGGTGAGATGCGCTGTACTTCGATCTTTGCAATATTCAATCTTTGCTTGAATTCTTCTGCCATGGCATCTGCTTTTTCGGCAAAACGTCCGTGCAATATGGTGACCCATAATGGGGTGTTTCCGTATTTTTCCGAAAGATGATCGGTAATGATCGTAATGGATTTGCCAATGGAACGTCCCTTTGCAACAGTACTGTATTTGCCGTCTGTATCCACACGGATGACGGGCTTGAGATTAAGCAAGGCTCCCGCAATGGCTTGCACGCGTCCGATGCGCCCGCCGCGCGCGAGATATTCCAGCGTGTCGAGCGTATATATGACTTCGGTCTTTTCGCGGATGGCTTTCATGCGTTCCTGGATCTTGTCCATTGCCCAACCCGCTTTTGAGCCAAGCGCTGCTGCCAACACCTGAAAACGCTCTCCACCAGAAAGGGTGAGGGTGTCCCAGAATTTGACATTTGCTTCATCTTTGACCAAACTGCCGCCATCCTGCGCGGAGTTGATGGTACCGCTCAGTCCGGATGAGATGTGGATGGAGAAAATGTCTTTATCTGTCTGGGCGAGTTTGCGGTATAGCTCCGCAAAAATACCCGCCGAAGGCTGCGCCGTGGTGGGGATCTGCGGACGCATCGCCTCCAAACGGTTGTAGAACTCATCGGCAGAAATGTCGGCTGAGTTCACTTCGCCTTCAGGGAATTGAATGAATAGTGGAGCCTGGGTAATGCCCAACTTTTCCAATTCTTCATTTGAAATATCTGCTGCGCAATCTGTTACGATTTTCATGGTTTCCTCTTTTGCTTGTGTTTAATAAATTGAGATGTGTTTTTTTATTTCTTCAGCATGCCATTGACCAGCATGTTCGTACTGTCGCGCGCCACCTTTTCCCATTTGGCGCCTTTGGGGTCCATTAGGCTTTGCAGCAACAACCCCATCGCTGTGGAAATGATCATGCGTGCTGTCAATTCGGGATCTACTTCGACGAACGAGCCTTCATCCACGCCCTTTTTGATGAGTGCGGTGAAGTATTTGTGATAGCGGCGATAGGGTTTTATGCCCGCCTGCCAGATCTTTTCGTCGCGGCTGGCTTGCAGCCAAAATTCAAGGAACATGGGCAAGCCTTCGTTGGCGGTGGCGAAGATGTACGGGTACGCTTCGGTGATCTGCATGAAGGTCTCAGGGACGGTTTTGTCCCTTGAGGCTTCAATGGCGTTGTCAATGGTCTTCAGCCAGACATCCAGCAGGGCGAGGAAGAGGTCTTGCTTGCTTTTGAAGTGGTGGTAAAACGCGCCTTTGCTGATGCCCGCGTCGGCGCAGATGTCGTCCACGCTGGCGGCGTTGAATCCGCGTGTGGAGAACAGTTTGATGGCAGAGGCGAGGATCTTTGAGTGGGTTTCTTCACTGCGTTGTTGCATGGGTGTCCTCCGGTCGGGGGAATGGGAAATAAAACCGACCAGTCGGTTTGTTTTTACCGCCGAACGATTGCACTGTCAAGATGATGAAAATCATTATGCTTAAATAAAGAAGGACGGAGATCGCCTCCGTCCTTCTTTGAAGCCTTTTAGAAAATGGGAGTGAGCAGGTCGTACAGTATGCCGAGTAAGATCGCGCCGGTGACCAGTGTTCCCAGTACGATGGCGATCACGCGCCAGCGGGCGATGGTGAGTGCGCCGGTCAATGCGCCGATGGATGTGCCAGCGCCGGTGATGAGGAAGGCAAGGGCGGCACCTTCGCTCATGCCCGAGTCTATGAATGCTTTGACGAGTGGCAGGGATGCCTCGGTGTTGAGGTAGAAGGGAATGCCGAGAATGGCGGCGAAGGGAACGCTAAAGGCATTGCCTGATCCAAAGGCGCTTTGGATCCATTTCTGGGGGATCAGCCCGTTGAGGAAGTAACCCAGAAAGGCAAAGCCAATAAACATGGCAAGAAGTTTCCAGGTGGTGGCAAGCGTCTCATCGGCGATCTGCTTGAGTGTAACTGCTTTTTGGGGCTTGGCAGGTTCGGCAGAGATGACGGGTAACGATAATGAAACCCCAGCGCCTTGTGCTGCGAACTGGACAGCTTGAGGCGAAAGAAAGGTTACAGAAACAGGAGCAGGTTGAGGTTCCGTTTGAGGCGATTTTTTCGAGTCGAATCGCCCCTGACCGGCAAGCCATCCTTTTGATTCTGCGAACATTGCGATGCCTCCTCCTACAAGCCCAAGGAGGATGGATGCGGAGAAGAATGTGATTGCAAAGCGCCAGCCGAACAGCCCGGCGCTGTAAAAAAGTTCCTGTGGGGAGGTGAGCGGTGATGCGACCATGAAGGCAATAATGGGAGCCCAGGGGACGGTGGATGCCATCATCCCAAGCACCACGGCGGTGGTACCGCATGAACAGAATGGTGTGCCCACTGCCAGCACGGTGGACATGACGACGCTGTTGCGCTGGTTACGTTTGAGGAAGGCGGCAACCCGGTCTTGATCTACGAATAGTTTTAGGGCAACGCTGATGACGATACTTACTAGAAGCAGGGGCCAGAGACCGGAAAATGTTTCCCATACTTTTATGAGGGCATATTGAAATACTTCAATGAGGTTGATGTTCATAAGAGTTCCTTTTTATATAGATGAGTGTCTATGTGTGGTTGTAAAAAAATATCGTACAGATAATATCTCTCTGCTTGCCGGTTGACAAACAGAGATCGTACACAGTTAGCAGCATCCGCAATTGCAGGTGCCATCTTCACAGCAATCTTCATCACAACATTCGATGACTGGTAGTTCGTTCATGCTTTGCTCCTTTCATATAGAAGTTTGTCTATGATACTTGCCGCAAAAAACGGGATTGTCCCGGTCGTGGACGAATCCCGGTTATGCCTTGATGGTTTTCAATACAGTTTCAGTTGCTTCTGTTTCCGGCGCGAACTTGAGCATGATCTGCCCGCAACAAACGGCGATGTGTTCCTGGTTGAGGGTGTAGAAAGTTTGCTTGCCTTCTTCGCGAATGTTCACCAGACCGGCATCGCGCAGAATGGCAAGGTGGTGCGAGATGGTGGGTTGAGAGTAGCCGATCTTGGCAACGATGTCGCTGACCGAGAGTTCGTCACAGCAGCAGACGCTCATGATCTTTTGACGGGTTTCATCGGCCATGGCTTTGGCAAAGAGGACGGGGTCGAATTTCATACGGTTATTATATAGACGTTTGTCTATTTGTCAAGGCGAAAATTTGACCATTGACGACCGACCATGATGGTCCATCGTCAATGGTCTGTTGGCTCGTATTACTTGTCTGTCAATTCGCCCAAGCGATCGATGTATTCTTCGAGCATGGCGAAGGCATCTTCGATGGGCTGGGTGGAGGTCATGTCAATGCCTGCGGTTTTGTACACATCCATTGGGGACATGGACGAACCCGCCTTGAGGAAGTTGATGTGGTCTTGCGCCGCGCCGGGGACGCCGTCGAGCACGCGCTTGGCGATGGCATGAGCGGCAGAGATGCCGATGGCATACTGGAACGAGTAGAAATCAATGTAAAGATGGGTGGTGAATGTGCCCCAGGTGATGCCGACCCGCTCACGGTCCACGTTCATTTCGCCGCCGTAGCCCTCGCTGAAGAGGTCTGCCATCAGGTTGTTCATGTAATCGGCGGTGAGAGGCTGACCCTTTTCGGCGCGTTCGTGCGTTGCCAGTTCGAAGCGGGCGAGGGTGGGCATGATGAAGAAATAGCGGTGGAAGTTGCCCATGGCTTCTTCGAGCAGGGCGATCTGGAAGGACTTGTCCTTTTTGGTGTTGAGCAGGTGGGCGCGGGTCATTGCCTGGTTGAAGTTCGAGGCGGTTTCGGCGATGATGGAGGGATAGGTGTAGTACATCATCGGCTGGGCGCGGCTGGCGTACCAGGCATGGATGGAGTGACCAAGTTCGTGCGAGAGTGTGCTCATCGACCCGACATCGTCGGTGTAGCTCATCATAATGAAGGGATGCGTGTCGCTGGGCACGCGGGTCGAGAAGGCGCCTTCGCGTTTTCCGGCGTTGGGTGCCCAGTCTACCCAGCGGTCTTCGAGGCAGCCTTTGCGCATAACGTTCACATATTCATCACCCATCGGCGCAAGCCCTTCGCAGATCCAGTCCACGGCGGTTTCAAAGGGGACTTTGTGTTTCTTGGTGGTGAGCGGCGCCCAGATGTCGTAAGGCTGCAGGGTTTTTACGCCCAATGCCTTGCGGCGGATGCGCCAGTATTTGTGCCACATGGGCAGGTTCTTTTGGAAGATGTTGAGCAGGTTGTGGAACATTTCCACGGGCACGTTGCCGTTGAAGAGCGTGGCTTCAAGCGAGGAGTTGAATTTACGCGCCTTCATGTTGAATACATTGGCTTTGATGGAGGCGGCGAGGTTGCCTGCCAATGTATTCTTGAATTTGAGGTATTTATCGTTGTAGTTCTCCCACGCGGTCTGACGTGCTTTGCGGTCGGGGGAATGCATGAGGGCATTTTTGGTACTTTGGGTCAGTTCCAGTTTGTTGCCCTTGCTGTCTTTGGCAGGCTTGAACTTGAAATCGGCATTGGCGATCGCTCCTGCCGTGTTGCGGATGGCGCTGAAAGGATCGCGCAGCATGCCGAGCAATTCCTCCACCTCGGCGCTGCGGACGTGCGCCTGCTTGCGGAAGAGGTCGGTGAAGAAGAAGTCGAACATTTGCATGCGCGGGTCGCTGTTGACCCATCCGCGTAGTTTGGCTTCTCCGATGGCGAGCAGTTCCGGTTCCAGAAAAGAGGCGGCGGCGCCTGCCTGTGCAAGAGCCGACATGGCTTTGCTGTTCATCGCTGCGCCTGCTTCATCGTTCGCATCCACCGCGTTGGACATGTTGGCATATACACGAATTTTTGTCGAGCGCTGGTCGAGCACGTCCATGGCTTGCATGGCTTCGAGGAAGGTGTCGATGCTTTCACCGAGCCGTCCCTGATATTTTTTGATATCGGGCAGGCTTTCGAGCAGGCTCTTTACAGCATCATCAAAGGCTTCGGGTGTTGCAAAGAGGCTTTCAGAGTTCCAGGTCTGGTTCTTTTTTACTTGCGAGCGTGGCATGGGTGCGGTCATGATGGCTCCTTGTGCAGTGATGTTATTGTTTGGCGATCGTAATGCTCGATGGTTGCGAAGGGGCAGCGCCGCCTCCATTCGCAACGGCATTGCTGGTGATGCTGGTGACGCCCATGTCGGCATCGCTGATGGTTCGCGAGGCGTTGCATGTGATGGTTGCGTTGGGTGCGATGGTAGCGTTGGCATCACCGCAGTTGAAGGGGGTTGCACCGATCAGCGTGTCTGTGATCGTGAACTGTGCGGGTCCCAATTGGGTGGTTCCGCTGTTCTTGATGGTGTACGTGATCGTGATAACCTGCCCGGTCTGCGAGTAGGTTGCCGGGTTGGCGGAGGTTGTCAGTGTCAGCGCCGTTATATTCTTGCTGATGATGGCGCTGGCAGGCGCAGACGTTAGATTATTCCCTGTGGCAGTGGCACGGCTGGAGAAAGACGCCGTATCCATGTTTGCCTGGGTAATCGTGTAACTTGCAGAGCAGGTCACAGTGGCGTTGGGAGCAAGGGTTGTGTTCGCTGCGCCGCAATTGAACGGTGTGGTTCCCGTCAACGTTTCGGTGACGGTGAACTGAGTTGGTCCAAGCGTGGTTGTGCCGGTGTTCTTGATCACATAGTTCAAGGTGATCACCTGACCGGTCTGGTTATAACTGCTTGGCGATGCGGTGACGCTCAGTGTAAAGGCGGTGGTGCTGGGTGC
>JBAIYF010000472.1:0-3386 GCA_037916115.1 Anaerolineales bacterium | reverse complement strand
GAAGGTTAGAGCCTTCGATTCATTTTTTATTGGGGAACATTTTTTGAAGGGCAGCGTCAAAGGAAGAGAAAATTACAAATGGAGAAATATCATGAACAAAATTACCCTTTTCACTTTTACGCTCATTGCCCTGTTGGGCACACTGCTCGCCGCCTGCTCTGGCGGTGCCCCCGCCGACCTTTCCGGTGACTGGAAGCTCGTCTCGTATGGCGATGCCGCCAACCCCACCCCTGCCATTGAAGACGTGGATACCTCCCTCTCCTTCGGCTCGGACGGCAAATTCGGCGGCACGGTCGGCTGTAACTCCTTCGGCGCTGATTACACGGTTGAAGGCGAAAGTATCAACATTGGTGCGGTCATTTCAACCATGATGTTCTGTGACGCAACCTCCGCCCAGGAAAGCGCTGTGATCGGCATCCTTTCGGAGAAAGAAGTGAAAATGTCGATGAGCGGAAGCCAGCTCACGCTCACATCTGAGGATGGTGCATCAGTAGTAGTATTGGAACGCAAGTAACAAAAAAGGCGACCTTCAGGTCGCCTTTTTTGTTTAGCTGCTTGCACCACTATATTGTTTCAACCCGAGCTTCCACACCTGCGAAGCAATCACAAAACTTACAATGCTTACACCCAAAAAGATGAAAATCTGTGTCACGGTCAATTCGCCGCGCAAGGCTTGCAATGGGATTGTCGTTGCCACGGCGATGGGAATGATGAAGGTGACAATGATACGCAACCATACTGGGTAGACTGTGGCAGGATAACGCCCTGCGTCCATGAGGGCTTGCAGGATGGTGACGTTGTTGTCAAATTTGACGAACCAAAACGTCAGGGCAATGAGGACGATCCAAAGGCTATAGATGACGATCATGCCTGAGAGGCTGAGCAGGATAAAGGTCAGGATCTGAGCCGCGTTGGTCACGCCTTGCGTCATGTTGACGCCGACCACGATCAGAATCACAGCGAGCACCAAGTCCCAGATCCGCCAGACGGTGATGCGCGAAAAGGTGACGAGGAACATGCTGTTGACCGGCTGCAGGATGGTGTAGTCCATCGAGCCGTCGCGGATGGATTGGTTGAATTTTTCGGTGTTGGGCCAGATGAGCGCGATCATCATGGTGTTGACGAGACGGAAGACTCCCAATAGCGCGATGAGTTCGCCCAAGCCCCAGCCACCGAGTGTTTCGGTGTTATTGAAGATGATGTTGAGCGAGAGCAATTCCCAGCCAAGCCACATCAGGTTGAGCAGAATGTTCACCACTGTATCGGCGCGATATGCCAGTGACATCTGTACGTTGAGCTTGAAGAGAGCAGAAAGTAGTTTGAGCGTTTGCATTTCAGGCTCCCACCGCAGAGTAGCGTTTTACGCCATTGCGCCAGACAAAATTGAACAACGCCAATGAAATGACCAGCCACACTCCAGCCGACACATAGCCCTGAATAATTTGCTCCGGGCTGAGTTTGCCGAGGATCAACTGAACGGGATAATAAATGAACAATTGGAACGGCAGGTACTGGGCAACATCTTGCACAAGTTTGGGCATGAGCGGCAGCGGCACGAACTGACCGGAGAACAGCAGAATGAACGCGAAGTAAAACTCATGAATGGAATAGACGCGCGTCGTCCAAAAAGCCAGGGCGGTGATGGCTGCCGACAGCAAATAGCCGACAAAGAACGCCACAATCATATTAGGAATGGCAAGCAGAACGTTCACCAACGTCACGCCGCTGAAATCCGGCTGAAAGATGAGGAAGAGAATCATCCAAATCGGAATCAACCCGATCATGGAAAGCGCTTTGAAAGCGATGTTATTGATCATGGCGTTGGTGAGCATGGGATGGATGGGTTTGGTCAACTCGCCAGAAAGCGACCCATCCTGGATCTTGTATGCAAAAGTATGGATGATGATATTGCTGGTGATCTGGTCACAAATGAGCAGCATCATGTAATATGTGACAAAGTCGTTGACGGTAAACCCATTAACCTCACCGCGTGCGCTGGCGATACTCGTCCACACCGCGAGATAGAGGATGGGAGAAACCAGAAAATAAAGCAGGTACATGAGCAGGTTGGCGCGGTACTGCCATTGCTCAGCCCAGTTGACCTGCCAGAGTCGTTTGAAAATTAGGAACATATAGACCTCATTTCTGTCATTGCGAGCCGCGCTCTTGCCTTTTGCGGCGAAGCAATCTCCAAGCCTGTTCACGAGATTGCTTCGTCGGGAAGAGCACCCTCCTCGCAATGACGAAACACTACTGATTAAACGCCTGCTCGATCACATCCTCAATCGGCGGATCGGCGATGGTGATATCGTAGACGGGCAGGTCTGCCAACAGCCGCGACGTGACCTGCGTCACTTCCTCCGCCTTGACCTGAATGTAGCGCTTCTCGGCATCTTCCTCGTTCTGAACCACTTCGCCATATTTGCTCAGGTCGTGCGAGTCCGCATCGGCGAGCATCACACCGATCAACTTGAATGGTGCGATCTTCTTCGAGAGGTCGTTGATGCCGCCGTCATATTTCAACTGTCCATGATGGATGATAATGATGCGTTCACACAAAGCGGTCACATCTGCCATGTAATGGCTGGTCAGCAAGATGGTTGCGCCGGTGCGCTTGTTATACTCCCGCAAAAATTCACGGATGCGTGACTGCCCGGTGATGTCCAAGCCGATGGTTGGTTCATCTAAAAACAAAACCTTCGGGCGGTGTAAAAGTCCAGCTGCGATCTCACACTTCATGCGCTCGCCTAAAGATAAATTACGAACCGGCTTTTTCATCAACGGTTCAAGCTCAAGCAGCTCGTCCAATTCCTTATACGTCTGCTTGTATTCATCATCGGGGATGCGATAAATGGCTTGATTAAGTAAAAACGAATCCGCCGCGGGGATGTCCCATGAGAGGCGGTTGCGCTGACCCATTACCAATGTCATCGAACGCAGATACTCGGGTTTGAGCTCCCACGGCGTGAAGCCAAGCACACTCGCACTTCCACCCGTGGGGTGCAGCAACCCGGAGAGCATCTTCAAGGTTGTGGTCTTGCCCGCACCGTTCGGTCCGAGAAAGCCAACTACTTCGCCCTGCTCGATCTTGAAATCGACCTGCTGAACGGCTTTCACCTCTTTGTATTTGCGTTTGAAAAAGCTACGAACTGCCGCGCCAAACCCACCTTCGCGCTCCGGCACCTGATACGTTTTACTTAATTGTTGAACTTGAATGGTTGGGGACATATAAAAATCTCTCCTGAGAAGGGAGAGATTTTACCATTAATAGAACATTAGTGCTACACTAAAATTCAGACACGCGATACCAAATATCCACATTCACATGGATGGTCTTGGAATGCTGTACATCCATGCCAAGGTTTGATTCTTGCTCTGCAGGTGCA
>JBAIYF010000471.1:0-1777 GCA_037916115.1 Anaerolineales bacterium | reverse complement strand
AGGAAATGGACCTTTCCGAACAAAACAGCATCATTCTTCTTCTTATAGGGTTGTCAACTTGTCATTTCACTTGTATAATGAAATTCACATTTCTTTTAACTGGAGTTCACGAGTGATGGAACAAAACGAAACCCTGAGCGGGACTAATAATGCGCAGGGAGATCAGACGAACAATCAATCGATGGAGGCGCTGTTAGCATCTGATTCATTGAATATCGATCTTCCTACTGCAGGTGAGATGCGCAAAGGAATGATCGCAAGCATTTCACAGAATCAGATCCTTATCAGCATTGGCGCCAAGTCTGAAGGCGTTGTTGCTGGCAAGGAATTGGAACAGCTGACCGAAGAGGAGCGCGCTGCGCTCTCTGTGGGTCAGGAAATCGACGTTTTCGTTGTCAGCCCTGAAGACAACAATGGCAACGTCGTCCTCTCTCTCAAGCGTGCTTTTGAGCAGATCGCCTGGGAGAATGTCGAGAAGATGATCGCTGATGAAACCGTGTTCGATACAAAGATCATCGGCTTCAATAAGGGCGGTTTGATTGCTGCCATTGGAAGCCTGCGCGGTTTCATTCCATCCTCGCAGATCAGCGCCTCACGCCGCGCGCAATCCAGCGGCGACAAACCCGAACAGCGCTACCAGAAGATGGTGGGGCAGCCAATTTCCGTCCGCATCATCGAAGTGGACCGCGAACGCCGTCGCCTCATCCTCTCTGAGCGCGCCGCCAGCAACGAAACCCGTTCCGAAATGAAGGAACGCGTCATCGGCGAGTTGGAGGAAGGCAAGAGCTACACTGGTCGCGTGACCAGCCTTGCCGACTTTGGCGCCTTCGTCAACATCAACGGTGCCGATGGTCTCGTTCACCTTTCCGAGATATCCTGGGATCACATTGCACACCCCAAGGAAGTGCTCGAAGTGGGGCAGGAAGTCAACGTCAAGGTCATCAACATCGACCGCGAAAAGAAGCGCATCGGGCTTTCCATCCGCGCTTTGCAGGATGACCCCTGGAAGAGCCGCATGGAGAAGTTCAGTGTTGGTCAACTGGTGGAAGGTGTCATCACCCGCCTGACCAAGTTCGGTGCATTCGCCCGTCTCGAAGGTGACATTGAAGGACTCATCCACATCTCCGAGTTGAGCGAGAACCGTGTCGAACATCCCAAGGAAGTTCTGCACGAGGGTGATGTCAAGACCCTGCGCATCATCCGCATCGACGTGGACCAGCACCGCATCGGCTTGAGCCTCCGCAAAGTGGACTCTGCCGCCTTCGCCGACAAAGACTTCAAGATGCTGACGAAAGACTTCGGCGGCGACGAAGAATAAACAAACAAAAGAGCGCACCGAAAGGTGCGCTTTTCAATTATGAACAAACTCCTCCTGGTCGACGCCCACGCCGACATCGCCTACAACATGCTCAAATACGGGCGCGATTACACCCGCCCCGTTTCTGAAACCCGTGCGCTCGAAGCCGGGAGTCACACCGTTCAAGACAACGGAGATACCCTCATCAGCTGGCACGAATACCAGCGTGGCAACATCACCGTTATCTTCTCCACGCTTTTTGCTGCACCAATCCGCTTTCGCACCTACGAAACAGAAAAACTCGTCTATAAAAATTTTGACGAAGCCCATAAACTTTATAATGCCCAATTGGATGCTTATCACCGAATGCAGGATGAGATGCCTGACAAGTTCCGCATTCTCGCCTCAAAACGGGACCTTGACTTGCATCTTGCCCAGTGGAATGAATCCACGCCGGAAGCTTCCAAATCCCTTGGCATG
>JBAIYF010000470.1:0-6285 GCA_037916115.1 Anaerolineales bacterium | reverse complement strand
AGTTCATCAAAGATACGGTACCAAGGACCGTCGTAATCTGCCATTTCGGGTCCCTGCTCCACTGCATCGACGAAGTGGACCGAGCCGTAATACATGGGCGGGGACATGGGCTGCCAGCCGTATGTTTTTGAGAAACGATACGGGTTTGTGAACGGCACGGAGACATCTGCAAGCAGGCGTGTGCCTTCGGGCACTCGTTCGATGGGGGTTTGGTAAATGGTCTTTACGCGGTGCAAACGCCCTCGATGGAGGTAGCCGCCCCAAACCCTGTACCAAACAGGGTTGTGCTTTGGCTCTTCAGCGGTCACTTCGCCGTAAATATGTACCAACTCGTCGCGGTAGAAAGTCAGTTCGATGCGGCTTTCATCGGTGGGCTCTTTGCGGACTGGCATTTCTGCTGTGGCAATGCGTACGACGAAACTATCGTCGAAATTGGTCAGCCCGGGCAAGAACGGTGAAAACGCCAGTCCGCCGAGGGCAAGACCGCTTAATTTAAGAAAATCTCTGCGTGTTATTCGCTTCATGCTGGAAATTTTACTCTACATTGTTTAGGATTTAATGAGAATGCAAAATGGCGTCTAAAAACAAAGCCGCCCTCCATGTTGCGGTATGGAGGGCGGTGGAAATATTCAGTTGTACGTTATTACTATTCTTCGACGGTTTCCACGATCATGTCTTTGAGCAGGATCTCAAGCGCCATGGAATGTCCGCAGCGTTTGTGGGTAAGGAAAAATTCGCAATCGCAGTGAAAGTGCCCATTTTCGTAAGATACATTGTGTTCGTTGTTATCCCCATGAAAAGTTAGTTCAAATTTATTGAAGCGGAAGCGGTGGCGATCCTCCGCATAGCGTTTTGCTTTCTCGAGCTTGCCGATCATTCCGTAGTCCATGGCAAAAGTCTCCTTTTTTTGATTGAAATAAAAAAGACACGCGTGTATATTCGCGTGTCTTTATTCACAAACCTGGGTCTTTCCAAAAAATAAGCGCATGTCAGCGATACCTCGATTAGTGGTCAGTATAGTCCCTTTCAAAACCGAAGTCAATATGATTTTTATAATGTAATGGATTCGTACGGGTTTTGTAGGTTGAACGCAAAGTTGCGGTTGATAAATCCCAAAGCGACTACGCGCAAATAAAAGGGCGCATCGCAGTGGATGCGCCTTTTCTATGTTTTTCTGAATTATGCTGTTATGCCCTGATTATATAACTGCTGTTTTATGGAAACAATATCCTGTTCGAGGCGGCGGTCGGCATGAATTTGCTCTTTGATCTTCTCGTATGCAGACATGACAGTTGAATGGTCACGCCCGCCAAGCACTTCGCCGATCTGCGGGAAGGAGATCTTCGCCTCTTCACGCAGGAGGTACATAGCGATCTGTCGCGGCAGTGCTACTTCTTTTGTGCGATCGCGCCCCAGTAATTTTTCGGCTGTGAGACCAAATTTTCGGGCAACCAGATCCACGACATGGGACGGCTCAATATCCACCAGTGACGGCATCAGGTCGGCAAGGGCAACTTCGACAAGGTTTGGTGTGAGAGAGGTTCCGCTCAGGTCGGCATATGCGATCACGCGATTGAGGGCGCCTTCGAGTTCGCGGATATTAGATTGGACGCGCTGAGCAATGCTCTCGAGAATTTCATCCGAGATGTTACGCCCGGTTCGCTCGGCTTTGGAGCGCAGAATGGCGAGACGGGTTTCAAGATCGGGCGCTTGAATATCGGCAGTTAACCCCCACTCGAAACGGGAGCGCAGGCGTTCTTCCAATGTGACGAGGGATTTTGGTGAACGGTCGGAAGATACGATGATCTGTTTGTCCTGTCCGTGCAAGGTGTTGAAGGTGTGGAAGAATTCTTCCTGTGTGGATTCCTTACCGGCAATGAACTGAATGTCATCGATAAGGAGTACATCGGCAGAGCGGTATTTTTCGCGGAACGCCTGTGTGGTGTGTGTACGGATGGCGGCGATCAGGTCGTTGGTGAATTCTTCGGAGGAAACGTAGAGGACGTTCAGTCCGCTGGCGTGACAGGCATTCCCAATAGCGTGCAGAAGGTGGGTTTTGCCAAGCCCCACACCTCCATATAAGAACAAGGGGTTGTACGCCCTTGCGGGCTTGTCTGCAACTGCCTGACAAGCCGCATGAGCAAGCCGGTTACCCGAACCGACAACGTAGGTGTCAAATGTGTAGCGTGGATTAAGAGTTACGTGGCGGGGTTTGGGTTCCGGCGGGGTGATCACTATCGAAGCAGGAGAAGTTTCAAGGTCGGAGAAAGAGGCGATTTCTTCCGATTGGGAAACAACAAAATTGACAGATACCTTTGAATTAAGGGTTTCGATCAAAATCTTATTGATGGTGGTCGCAAGCCGGCTATCAAGCCAGTCGCGCGCGTATGCGTTGCGAACACCAACAGTCAATGTCCCGTTTTCATATCCAACGGGACGAGTATCGCGCACCCAAGTATCGAAGGATGCGCGCGGCATATCCATTTGTAGTTGTGCCAGGACGGTTTGCCATGCCTGTTCAGCGTTCATAGATGTTCCTTATTGCAAGATTTTTCGTGTTACAGAGTATATTGAACTAACCCGCCCGCATAGCGGATTTTAGGAAGCCATCCAGGTTTGGTTCATCTGTTTTGGGATCGCGGATGTCTGCTTTATCGATAACCATCCGTTATATCAGCGTGTGTCTATTCTAGCAGAACATTTCAATATGTAACAGTCGTTCAACCTACGCTACTTTAAAAATCTCGTTTTTTTTAAGATTGATGTATGTTAAAGAATCGCTATCTGTTCATATGGAATTATTGTTTTTAATAGAACAGGCGTTTCAGCCAAAAACACCTCTCTAATGCCTACCACCCCCCATATATGGGGTTGCAGCACCATTTTGAGACATTAGCGGTATTGCTATCTTAAAAAATCGCGAAGCAAATTGCATAGCCATAAACCAATATGAGACTCCGATTCTCGTGATTCGATTTGTAACGCAAGTCCACTTGAGCAGATTATTGCTTTATGCCGCGCGGAACCCAAACAAAGATTGTCGTTCCATTGCCGGATACAGATGAAATTTCGATATCACCGCCGGAAGAACGCGCACGAGTCTGCATGTTTGCAAGACCATGACCAATAAAAGTTGACATTTGATCCGTTTCAAAGCCTTTTCCATCGTCATGAATTTCCATAAGAGCGCGATCATCCGTCGTCCAGAGCGAAACCTGCACTTTTTTCGCCTTGGCATGCTTGGCAGCGTTCGCCAGCGCCTCTTGACAGATATGGAACAATGCCAGTGATTGAACCTGTGTCAGTTCCTTTAGTTCTGATTCGGGCGGCATAAAGTTCACTTCGGAGAAGGTATTGGCACGATACTCAGCAATTAAGCGCTTAATTCCGCTCAACAAACCATCATTGCCAAGTTGACGCGGTCGAAGGTCAAGAATATAAGCACGAAGATCACGAATTGCCTGGTTCAAACCGTCGATGGCATGATTGATCTTCTCTTTGGCTTTCTCAGGGTCTTCATCGACCATGAGTTTTGTGCCTTCCAAACCCAGCCCAACCCCATAAATGGACTGAATGATGCCATCGTGAAGGTCCATGCCGATGCGGTTGCGCTCCTCAAGCACAGCCAAACGGCGTGCATTGACGTGCAAACGCGCATTTTCAATGGAAATTCCAGCCCAAGCCCCCACCGCAGACAGCATTTCCACATTCCGGCTCTCAAATGGAGCTGTGGAACGGGTGGCAATGCTCATAACACCCATGATCTGGTCACCAGAAACCAGCGGAATGCTCATCACCTGACGAAAACCAGCTTTCACCACAGCGTCGCGCAGAAAATTAGGGTCTTTATCGAGATCGTTGCTAATAACCGGTTTTCCCGTTTTCGCAACCACGCCGGGGTAGCCCTCCCCTACTTTGAACACATTGCGTGTCCAAAACGCCTCGGCAGCCTGTCCACGATGAAGCATCATCCGCAGGGTGGTCTTATCCTCTTCCAAAAGGAAGATTTCTCCCGACTCGACCTTCATATAGGTCATTACATGCCCGAGCGTTTTGTTGAGAATTTCGTCAAGTTCCAGGCTCGAGGTTAGAGTGGAAGCGATGTCGTTCAATAACGACATATCCTGAGTGCGATGTGTCAATTCAATATCATGTGCACGCATTTCCTCGATCAAGCGCGCATTGGTGATGGCAGTGGCAGCATAGGTTGCAAGCATCTGGATGATCATCTCATCATCTGAAGAGAATTCATCCCCATCCAGTTTTTCGGTCAGGTAGATCTGCCCAAGCTGCTGGTCAGCAGTGCGGATCGGCACGCCCAAAAAAGATTTCATTTTAGGGTGATGCGCAGGGAAACCAACAGATTTAGGGTGTTCTTGAATGACCGGCACACGCAACGGCGTCTCAGAGTCCATCAATTCGCCCAGTAAACCCAGACCGATCGGCGGGTGCTCCATTTTTTTTATGGCATCACGGGATAGCCCAACGGAAATGAACTTCTCCAGCCTGCCACCTTCACCCAACACCCCAAGTGCAGCATAACGGGCCCCCGCCTGTTCGCAAGCAGTGGATGCGATCCGTTCCAGCAAGGTTTCGAGCGATACATCCTTCACCAGCTCAAGACTGGCGCGATGAAGCGCAAATAGACGTTCCTGCAGCTGTTCACGCGTTAATAACATCCAAACTCCTCAACCGAATTATACCCTTTCCCGTTATTTGATAGAATTTGGGAGCAGGCAAAACATAGAATAGGAACCATTATGACAACCTCCCGAATCTCCGGTTTTTACAATATGACCATTGAAGAGCGCCGCCAAAAAATAGCGGACGCCGCGGCTCTTACCCCGCCCGATCTTGGGGCGTGGACCTCAGGCGGAATCTCCGCCGATGCCGCCGACCACATGATCGAGAATGTGATCGGCTTACACAGCCTGCCATTAGGCATTGCCCTCAACTTCATGGTCAATGGCAAAGATGTACTCGTACCGATGACGCTCGAAGAACCTTCTGTTGTGGCGGGCGCTTCGTTCATGGCAAAACTCGCCCGGGCTGGCGGCGGCTACCAAGCCACCACCACCGACCCGCTCATGATCGGGCAGATGCAGGTCATCAACGTGACCAATCTCAATGAAGCCAAGCTGAAAATTTACGAGAAAAAAGCCGAACTGCTCGCCGAAGCGGATTCGATCGACCCCATCCTCAAAAAATTTGGCGGCGGCGCACGTGACCTCGAAGTACGTATCTTCAACGACTCGCCCATTGGGGGATTTCTGGTTGTTCATCTTATTTATGACGTCCGTGATGCGATGGGCGCGAATGCGGTCAATACGGCTTGCGAAAGACTTGCCCCGAAGATCGAAGCCATTACCGGCGGGAAAGTTCACCTGCGCATTCTCTCTAATTTGGCAGACAGGCGCATTGCCCGCGCGCGCTGTACCATCCCTGTGAAAGAATTAGCATTCGATAACTTCTCCGGCGAGCAGGTGCGTGACGGCATTATTGCCGCCTACGCCTTTGCCGCCGTGGACCCGTACCGTGCGGCCACCCACAACAAAGGCATCATGAACGGCGTAGACTCGGTTGTCATCGCCACCGGCAACGACTGGCGCGCCATCGAAGCGGGCGCCCACGCCTACGCCGTGAAAAATGGACATTACACCTCCCTCTCCACCTGGGGCAAAGATAGTGAAGGCAACCTCGTCGGCACGCTCGAAATGCCGATGGCAGTCGGTATCGTCGGTGGGGCGACCAAGGTCCACCCGGCGGCACAAGCAGCAGTCAAAATCATGGGTGTTAAGACCGCCAATGAGCTGGCTGAGATCATCGTCTCGGTCGGCTTGGCACAGAACATGGCTGCTTTGCGCGCCCTTGCCACCGAAGGCATCCAACGTGGACATATGTCGCTGCACGCCCGTCAGGTCGCGATCGCTGCTGGCGCGACTGGCGATCTGGTTGATAAAGTGGCGGCGCAGATGGTGGCAGAGAAAATCGTCCGCATTGATAGAGCGGAAGAAATCTTGAAGTCTTTGAGTGGAAAGTCGTAAGTGGTAAATTCGTAGATTAGTAGATTGGTGACTCATGGATATTGAAGCCGTAATCGAATTCACGCAGCGCATTGTCCGCCAGCCGAGTTTGTCTGGTGAGGAAGGCGCGGTCACGCAGATCGTCGTGGACGAGATGAACGCTCTCGGCTTCGATAAGGTTTGGGTCGATAAATACGGCTCCGCCGTGGGAATGATCCGCGGGGCGCAGGCGGGGAAGACTCTGCTTTTTGATGCGCACACC
>JBAIYF010000469.1:0-5995 GCA_037916115.1 Anaerolineales bacterium | reverse complement strand
AGGACGAATGGCGAAACAACCCGGAAGGTTCACGCGCCTACAAAAAGCAGGTGATCCAAACCCCGCAGGATTGGGAAACGCTCCAAGCGCTCGAACCGACTGCCTCACACCTCGCAGCGCAACTCGAATGTCTGAAGTCCATTCGCAAAGAGATCGGTCCCGACACCCCAATGATTCAGACAATCTTCAACCCCATGTCGCAGGCGAAACACCTGGCAGGCAACGACCGGTTGATGGAACACATTAAGAAACATCCCGCCGCTGTGATGAAGGGACTGGAGACCATTGCCAAGTCTACGGCTAAATTTATTGAGGCGTTGCACGATACAGGTGTGGACGGTGTCTTTTACGCAGTGCAACACGCGCAAGCCTCCATGCTGGAATTGGAAGAGTACAAGTCCTTTGCCTTGCCGTTCGACCAGCAGGCGTTGAAACCCGCCGAAGATTTTTGGTGCAATATGCTCCATCTGCACGGCAAGGATGTGTACTTCTCCCTGCTGCGGTTGATGAACTTTCAGATCGTCAACTGGCATGACCGTGAAACCTATCCGTCGCTAGGCGAGGCAAAGAGTCTCTTCCGCGGTGTGACGTGTGGAGGCATCCGACAAGATACGCTTTACTCTGGCACTCCAGACAAGGTCAAGGAAGAGGCGCGGGATGCGATTGCAACATCCGGCGGACGCAGATTCATCCTTGGAACGGGATGCGTGGTCTATTACCAATCCGCGCATGAAAACATCATGGCAGCCATTGAGAGTACAAAATGAGTTTGAGAGTTATTGCAGGCAGTGCAAAAGGTAGAAAGTTGAAGTCTGTGCCGGGGGATACCACTCGCCCGGTGATGGACCGCGTGAAGGAATCCCTGTTCAACATTTTGGCAGGCGACGTGATCGATTCCAACTGGTGGGATCTGTTCGCTGGTACCGGCGCGATCGGCATCGAAGCATTGAGCCGCGGGGCGGCATTTGTGAAGTTCACAGACATGAACCGTGCCCCCATCGAAACCATCCATGAAAATGTAGAACACTGCAAATTCAGCGAACAGGCAGACATTCGGCGTGGAGACGCTTTCACCATGCTGGCAGGCAGACCAGATAAACAGTTCGAATACATTTACATTGCACCGCCGCAATACAAGGGCATGTGGGCGGAAGCGTTGAAACTGGTGGACGATAACACAGGCTGGCTCACCGAAGATGGAACGGTTATTGTGCAGATCGACCCAAGAGAATTCGACGAAGTTGAACTAAATAACCTGGTCGAAGGCGAGCAGAGAAAATATGGAAGCACACTTTTGGTGTTTTATGACCGTAAATAATATAACGAGGTGAATTATGGTTCTGACCTTCCTGCAATACATGGCTTGTGTACTCACCATTGCCGTTGGTGCATATTCCCTATTTGCGCCGATGAGCGCCGCCAATTTTACCGGGCTTACTCCGCAAGGCGGGCGCGGCGTGACAGAGATCCGCGCTATATTGGGAATGTTCTTTGTTGCACTCGGGGCGTACCCCATTCTTTTCCCCACAGACGCGGCATTCCATATGCTTGGGTTTGCCTACCTGCTGGTCGGTCTGGCAAGACTGGTCTCCATCTATTTGGATAAATCCGGGAACCAGTCGAACTGGATCAGTGTGGCAAGTGAATTCGTACTCGGACTGATCCTAATCTTCTGAGCGCTCTTCTTCCTGATTCAAACCATACACCCGCGCAACAGCAGCATCCACCTGCTCTTTGGTATGCTTCTCGCATGCCACCAGCGGACGGCTCGGGTGTTCAACTTTCCTGCCGTCCATGCTCATTACCTTGAAATCGAACAACCTGCCGTCTGCTTCATACACCACCAGCAATTGATGCAATTTTCCGCAGACGATACATCCGTGAGTTTCGCTTCGGGTTTGTTTTTCGCTCATAGCTGCTCCATAAAAAATGGCGGTCACTACGGGTGACCGCCATTTTTTTATTATTCTTCTGTAATCGTGATCGACTTGATCGCGTCGCCTTCAAAGTCTGGATTGGTCTGCGGGTCGCGTAGTTTGATGCTGTTCACTACATCCATACCCTCAATGACCTGACCAAAAATGGTGTAGCCGCCATTCAGGAATTCCTGCGGACCGAACGTGATGAAGAACTGGCTCCCGTTCGTGTCGCGCCCGGCATTCGCCATAGCAACGACACCTTCCTTATCAAAAGTCAGGTCGCTATCCTCGTTGACGAACTGATAGCCCGGTCCACCGCCGCCGGTACCGGTCGGGTCGCCGCCCTGCGCCATGAAACCTTCCAACACGCGGTGGAAGGTCGTGCCATTGTAGTATCCTTCACGGGCAAGGAACACAAAACTATTCACGGTGATCGGTGCCTTGTCGGGGTAAAGTTGAATCACAAACTCACCGCCTTTTGCCATCTCAACCGTCGCATAATATTTCTTGTTGACATCAATCGTCATGGGCGGGGGAGCATCATAGGTCTTCGAGGTAACAGCCGGAACGGATTCAGCCGCATTCGAGCCGCCGAGCGAGTCCCAGGGAACATACGTCGTCAGGAAGAACACTGCCACAAGAGCAATGACCACCCCTGCAACATATTGAACCGTTTTGTCTGCCTGAGCAGACTGTGCGTTTTTGGTGCTTTTCTTTTGAGCCATTTAAATTTCTCTCCTAAATAGTTTCCCCCATTATACCCACCTTGCACGCACATCCTTTTTCCTGTATCCTTGCGCCGATGAATTCGGTGTTCAAAAAACAAATCGCGCTCCCGCAGGACCACGGTTCATGGGTCTTCATTCTGAGCCCATTGGCGATCGGCATCTTTGCAGGCGGTTCGTTTCAAGCCCCAAGTCTGTATCTTGTGATCGCAGCCATGTCCGCTTTTTTGATCCGGCAGCCGATGACGATCATCGTGAAATCCATAAGCGGAAGGCGCTCCGCTGCGGATCTTCCCGCCGCCCGTTTCTGGTTGCTGGTCTATGGCATTATCGCCGCCGCAACCTTAACCGGACTTATCCTTTCCGGCTACGGATACATCCTCTACCTCGCTGTGCCCGGCTTTCCTGTCTTCGCATGGCATTTGTGGCTGGTGAGCAAACGTGCAGAACGCAGGCAGGCTGGCATTGAGGTCATTGCGACGGGGGTGCTGGCGCTATCTGCTCCGGCGGCGTTTTGGGTGGGAAGCGGCGGCTATAACCCCGCAGGTTGGTGGCTATGGTTGCTCGCATGGCTGCAATCGGCGGCGAGCATCGTGTACGCCTATCTCCGGCTAAGTCAAAGGGACATTTCGCCCGAACAGGCTCAGGTCAAGACAAGAAGCGAGTGGTGGTTCATGGGCAGGCGCGCCATGATGTACACATCCTTCAATCTGGTCTTATCACTCGTTTTGGGGTATCTTAACTTTATCCCGACATTCGTCTTTATTCCTTTTTCACTGCAATGGGTTGAGACACTCTGGGGAGTTTCGCACCCTGCAATCGGGTGGAAGCCGACGAAAATCGGCATCCGTCAAGCGATCGTCAGCGCACTGTGGATGATTCTATTCATCCTCTTTTGGAGATGACATGGACGAATTAAAATACGCACTATTAACCGAGATCACCGGGCGAATGAAAGCTGACCTGCTAAAAAGTTACCTCGAAGCCAACGGCGTAGATGTGGAACTTTTTCAGGAGTCGATCGGGCACACCATTTACCCGGTCAATGTGGATATGCTTGGGTACGTGCAGGTATTCGTGCCCCGTGAGAAAATGAAACTGGCAAAAAAATTACTTGAAGAATTCAACGAGGAGTAGATCATGGATTTTGAACTGAGCGAAGAACAAAAGGTTTGGAAAAAGATCGTCCACGATTTTGCAGAGAAGGAACTGCGCCCCAAGGCACGCGAAGTGGATGAGAAGGAAGAGTTCAACTGGGAGGCGTTCCGCAAGGCGGGACCGGTGGGATTGGCAGGCATGAGCATTCCGGAAGAATACGGCGGCTCGAACGTGGATATGATCTCGAATGCCATCGCCTTTGAGGAATTGGGCTGGGGCTGCGGCTCGACCGCGCTGGCTTTTACCGCGCACAACGGGCTTGGCACTGCCCCGATCGCCTTGTATGGCAGTGAGGAACTGAAGAAGAAGTGGCTGCCGATCGTCTCCAGCGGCAAGAATAAACTTGGCGCGCTCGCACTCACCGAACCTGGAGCCGGGTCCGATATTCAAGGCGGCGTGACCACCAAAGCCGAAAAGGACGGGAATGAATGGGTCATCAACGGCGCGAAGATGTGGAACACGAACGCCAGCATTGCGGAATACATCATCACCCTCGTCCGCACCGACCCAAAAGGCGGCTCAAAGTCTCTGAGCATGATCCTCGTACCCACCGATTCGAAAGGATTGAGCATTGCCCCTGCCGAAAAGAAGATGGGGCTGCGCGGCTCCCCTACTCACGCGGTGACCTATGACAATGTGCGCGTTCCGCTCGGCAATTTGGTCGGACCGGAAGGGCGCGGCTTGCAGCAAACATTATCAACACTGGATGCGGGACGCATCAGCATCGGTGCGATCTCGCTGGGCTTGGCACGCGGCGCCATGGAAGCTGCCATCCAATACGCGAAGGAACGCAAGGCGTTCAATCAGTCGCTGGCAGATTTTCAGGCGACTCAATTCAAAATCGCCAATATGGAAATGGAGATCGAACTGGCGCGGACGTACATCTACAAAGCCGCCTGGCTCAAAGATCAGGGACGTCCCTACAGCAAGGAAGCCGCCATTGCCAAACTCTACGCCACCGAAATGGCGGAGCGCGTCATTTACGATGCGATCCAGATCCACGGCGGGTATGGGTATAGCCGTGAATACAATGTGGAACGCATGTATCGCGATGCCCGCCTGATGACCATCGGCGAAGGGACAAGCGAAATTCAGAGACTGGTGATTTCACGGCATGTGTTAGCAGGTTAGAAAAAAAATTAGGTCGCGCTCGATACATAAATAACCTAAGTTGCTACCTAGAAAATGGAAGTCCAAGAGGGACTCTGCTAAAGTTGAGGTTACCACACCAAACAACCAAGCAGAGGAACCCCTCATGGACAGCCAAATTGTAGCCATATATTGTATTTGTGACGATATCTTGAAAGGACTTCATCACCGCGATAATATCCAGTGCCGGATGAGCGATGCCGAAATCATGACGACCTCAATTGTGGCAGCCACCTTCTTTTCAGGAAACATGGAAAAGTCATGCAGTTTCCTGAAAGAACAAGGATACATTCCAAACATGTTAGAGAAGAGCCGCTTCAACCGTCGCCAGCACCGAATTGCTGAACTATTCCTCAGCATTTTTGAGTTACTGGGCAGTTTCTGGAAGGAACTGAATGAGAACAGCATTTATGTTTTGGACAGTTTTCCAGTGGCAGCCTGTGATAACTACCGTATTCCACGTTCACGACGCTATTCCGGGGAGGAATGGCGTGGGTATCAAGCTAGTAAAGACAGGTATTTTTATGGCTTGAAATTGCATTTGATGGTGACCGAACAAGGACAACCTGTAGAATTCTTTCTAACACCCGGCTCCTGGAGTGACACAAAGGCATTGAAGATGTATCACTTTGATTTACCGGAAGGCGCTTTGGTTACAGGTGACAAAGCCTACAATGACTATGCCTTGGAGGACTTGATGGACGAAGCAGGTAGAGAACTTCGACCTCTCCGCAAGAAGAATTCAAAACGTCCATTTCCAGCTTGGATAACGTATCTTTTGTCTTGTTATCGTAAAGTCATTGAAACTACTGGTAGTTTGATCGAAAAACTGTTGCCTAAACATATTCATGCTGTCACGGCTCGTGGTTTTGAACTCAAGGTCGCTTTGTTCGTCTTGGCTACCTCCTTCAACTTTCTGTAAAGTAGCAACTTAGGTTAAATACAGTACCGAGCGTGACCGGTTTCGCCATATATTAACCGCTTTATCCAGCCCGATAGTATCGTACCAAACCCATCCAATCCGCAGAATTTGAATCGGTTTGG
>JBAIYF010000468.1:0-3251 GCA_037916115.1 Anaerolineales bacterium | reverse complement strand
ATCGGGTGGATTGGATTCGCCGCATCACTTGCCGCAGTCAACGCCGATACATGGGCAACTGAATTGGGCGTCCTCAATCCGACTCCGCCGTTGATGATCACGAATTTGAAGAAGCGCGTCGAAAAAGGGACTTCAGGCGGAATCTCGCTGGTCGGCACGCTCGCCTCTCTAGCCGGTTCAGCGTTAATCGCCTTCCTCGCTTCTCTCTTAACTGGTAACTGGTCACTGTTTCCAATCGTCACTCTCGCCGGGTTGGCTGGTTCGCTCTGCGACTCCCTACTCGGTGGAACCGTTCAAGCCATGTACTACTGCCCGAAAGACCAAAAAGAGACCGAGAAACATCCCCTCCACACCTGCGGCACAGAGACGGTCCACATCCGCGGCTGGAAGTGGCTGGACAATGACTGGGTCAACTTCTTGTGCGGGGCATTCGGCGTCATCATATCTTTGCTTCTCCTAGGAATCTTCTAACATGACAATTTCATCTTCCCCCATCCTCGTCACCGGTGCGAGCAGTTTCGTCGGTATTCACACCATTATCCAATTACTCGAACAAGGCTACACCGTCCGCGGAACGATTCGTTCTTTATCAAAAGAAGCCGAAGTCCGCGAGGCGGTGGCGAAATACGTGCAAGCCAATGACCGGCTGGAGTTCAAAGCCGCAGATTTGGAGCAGGACACGGGTTGGGAAGAAGCGATGAGCGGCATCGAATATGTGCTGCATGTCGCGTCACCTTTCCCGCTGTTCGAGCCTGAAAACGAAAATGAACTCATTATCCCCGCCGTGCAAGGGACCTTGCGTGTGCTGCGTGCCGCACACAAAGCAGGCGTGAAGCGCGTGGTGCAGGTCTCTTCTGTTGCAGCGATTGCGGCGGGACACAAGGATATGTTCAAGCGTTTCACTGAAGAAGATTGGTCCATCGTTGAAAATGAGATCGGCGCATATTCCAAGAGCAAAACGCTCGCCGAACGTGCCGCATGGGACTTTATTAACGGTGCTGAAAACACCCGCCGAATGGAACTGGTCGCCATCAACCCGCCGTTGATCCTGGGACCTGTACCAAACCAGAACTTCCGCACCTCGGTCGAATTGATCCGCACATACATGAAGGCACAGGTCCCCGGTGTGGGGCGCATCAAAATGGGCTTGGTAGATGTGCGTGATGTAGCAGCAGCCATCATCCTTGCCATGATCACTCCAGAAGCCGCGGGGCATCGCTTCCTTTGCTCTGGCGGGTCCATGTGGTTGAAAGATATTGCCGGGGTGTTGCACAACGAGTATTCATCGCGCGGCTATAAGATTCCCACCTTTGAATTCCCCAGTTGGGCAATACGTCTGTTAGGCTTTTTTGATAAAAAGATCGCACGTGTCAGCGGCGAACTCGACCGCGACTTTGAACAGTCGAATGAAAAGGCAAAGCGCATCCTCAAATGGACTCCGCGCTCAGAGAAGGAAGCCATTCTTAGCATGGCTGAGAGTTTGATCGAACATAAATTTATCTAACGTCAGGAGCAATCATGAATTACCTCCCTTCCACTTCTCGTTATCAATCCATGCAATACCGCCGCTCCGGGCGCAGCGGACTCAAGCTGCCCGCCGTTTCGCTCGGCTTGTGGCACAACTTCGGCGGCGTGGACGTGTACGAGAACAGCCGCAATATGGTGCTACGCGCCTTCGATCTTGGTATCACCCACTTTGACCTTGCCAACAACTACGGTCCGCCTCCCGGTTCGGCAGAGGAAACTTTTGGTCAAATCATGGCAAAAGACCTGCGACCCTGGCGTGACGAACTGGTCATCTCATCCAAAGCAGGATATTACATGTGGGAAGGCCCATATGGAGAATGGGGTTCACGCAAGTATCTCATCTCCAGCCTCGACCAAAGCCTCAAGCGCATGGGTTTGGAATACGTAGATATTTTCTACCACCACCGCCCCGACCCCGATACTCCGCTCGAAGAGACCATGCAAGCACTCGATTTTGCCGTCCGCAGTGGAAGGGCGCTGTATGTGGGCATCTCGAACTATCCAGCCGATAAGGCGCGTGAAGCATCGAAAATTTTGAAATCGCTGGGCACACCCTGCCTCATTCACCAACCGAAGTACAGCATGTTTGAACGTTGGGTGGAAGATGGTCTGCTGCAGACGTTGAAAGAAGAAGGCGTCGGCTGTATTGCCTTTTCGCCTTTAGCACAGGGATTGCTCACCGATAAATATCTAGGCGGCATCCCAGAAGGCTCACGCGCATCCAAAGCGCATGGATTCCTCAAGCCAAATCACATCACCGATGACAAGATCGCCAAGGTACAAAAACTCAACGCCCTTTCCCAGCAGCGCGGGCAGACTCTGGCACAATTGGCATTGGCTTGGGTGTTGCGCCACGAAACGATGACCTCCGTGTTGATCGGGGCGAGCAAGGTCAGTCAGATCGAAGATGCGGTTGGGATGTTAAGTAAAGTGGAAATTTCAGGGGATGAATTGCAAGAGATCGAGACTATTTTGAGAAGTTGACGATAGACGACAGACCATGGACGATAGAAACAACCATTGTCTATCGTCCATGGTCTATGGTCGTTTTCACCCGCGCCAGATCTTGAAGTCTTTCAAGCTGGAGCCGCCAATGAATTCCCGGACGATCGAATTCGATGGGACCAAACTCGCATCCAATGGCAGGAACCAGTCCAGCAGGGCAAGCAGGCGGCGGGCTTCGATATATTCGGGGGCATTGTGCGGAACCTGTCGCAGTAACGGTTCCACCAGCGGCTTCAACGCCGAGAGTTCATACACCAGTGCAGAATTGAACATCACATCGGCATTTTCCTGATAAGGAAAAATGTGACGCTTCTCACCGCGCCGCACCGATTCCCAGCGTGAAATCGTCCCTTGGGCGGAATATCCGCGCTCACGCGCATCGCGCACCATGCGGCGAATGAGACGTGTGTCGGTCGTCGAGACGCGGTTGTGCCGGTCTAGGTTGAGCTGGGTCAGGGCGGAGACGTAAAGCCGAAACGCTGAGTCCGCCCAACGGTCCGGGATGAGACGGGGGTTCAAGCCGTGAATACCTTCGAGGATGAGCGGTTGTCCGTCGCGGAGTTGAATCACATCTCCCTCTTCGCTTCTTCCTGTCTTGAAGTTGTATCGCGGGAGTTGAACTTCTTCGCCGCTGATAAGTTTTTCGATATCCTGTGCTAGTCGGTTCAGGTCGAGTGCTTCGAGGGCTTCGAAGTCGTGATCGCCGTTCTCATCCAGCG
>JBAIYF010000467.1:0-7614 GCA_037916115.1 Anaerolineales bacterium | reverse complement strand
TTGCAACCGATAAAAACAAATGACTTCTTTTATTCAAGTCACCAAACAAACGGAATCAGCCGATACTTGACCTTCTGTTTGTATTCCACATAACCGGGCAATTCCTGCTCCAACGCCTTCTCTTCATCAAGGATTCGAAAGACAATGACGGGGATGATCGCCAATGCAGGGATGACCGCCCACCACGAGCCGAGCACGATCGGGGAAATGGCATACAGTACGGTCATACCCACATACATGGGGTGACGGACAATGCCGTACACATCGCTATCGATCACTTTTTGTCCCTGCGCCACTTCGATGACGCGCGAGAGAAAACTATTGACCTGCATGGTGCGAAAGACCAGCATATAACTAAGGAACAAGACCACACCCGCCGCAATCGACACCCAAGCAGGCATGTTCGACCAGCCATAACGAATGTCAAAGCCAGGCAGGATGTACGCCAACACAAAGGTCAACCCGGAAGCCTGAATGATCCTGCGCTGTTCCTTACGTTCTTCGCGCATCTTCATGCGGCGTTCAAGCAGTGCCGGGTCGCGCTTCATAAAGTAGGCGAGCACAAAAAACATGGGGAGAATGAGAATGCCAATGTACATCCACGCCTGCCAGTAACGCCATGTCCCTGCCGGGAGGAAAAACAGCAAGGCGAACATGACAATCCCAGCAAGGAGGCGGCTGAGAACAGTAAATAGAAGTTTCGAGCGCGACATGGGAATTCTCCTTTCATACAAAAAAGACCTGACAGGTTTTTGAAACCTGTCAGGTCTGAACACTTACACTTTCGGACCCGCGTCGATCACTTCCTGCGGAGTACCATCCGTAAACTTGGCGAAGTTTTGTTTGAAGCGCATCGCCAGGTCTTTATAGCGGCGGTCGTATTCTTTTTTGTCTGCCCATGAGGAAGATGGGTCCAACACTTCGGACGGCACATCAGGGCAGGTCTTCGGCACTTCAAAACCGAAGATGGGGTCTTTCGTGAACTCAACTTTATTCAACTTGCCATCCAACGCAGCATTCAGCAGAGCGCGGGTGTGCTTGATCGAAATGCGCTTACCCACACCATACTGTCCGCCCACCCAGCCGGTGTTGACCAGCCAGCACGTCACGCCGTAACGCTGGATTTTATTTTTCAACAGTTCGGCATATTTATAGGGATGATGCACCATGAACGGTCCGCCAAAGCAGGCGCTAAAGGTGATCTCCGGCTCTTTGCCCAAGCCGACTTCTGTCCCGCCGACCTTGGATGTGTACCCACTGATGAATTGGTAAAGAGCCTGATTCGGCGTCAGCCGCGCAATGGGTGGCATGACCCCGTTCGCATCACACGTGAGGAGGATTACATTTTTCGGATGCCCAGCCTTTTTCTCAGGGACAGCATTTGCAATGAACTCCAGCGGATAGGAAGCGCGGGTGTTCTCGGTCAGCGTGTCGTCGTCGAGATCGATCATACGGGTAATGGGGTCGAAAGGCACATTTTCAAGGATGGTTCCAAAGCGGCTGGTCGTGGCGTAGATCTCAGGTTCGGCAGAAGCAGATAGCCCAATGACCTTGGCGTAGCATCCGCCTTCAAAGTTGAACACGCCCGTGTCGCTCCACCCATGCTCATCGTCCCCGATGAGGCGGCGCTTGGGGTCGGCAGAGAGGGTCGTCTTGCCAGTTCCACTCAAGCCGAAGAAGAGGGCAACGTCGTTCTCATCCTGCGGGTTGACGTTTGCCGAGCAATGCATGGAAAGCACACCGTCCAATGGCAAAAGGTAATTCAAGATGGTGAAGACCGATTTCTTGATCTCGCCTGCATATGCCGTGTTGCCGATGATGGCAAGTTTCTTTTCAAAGGACAGGCAGATAAAGGTTTCGCTGTTCGTGCTATCCACAGCGGGTGCGGCTTTGAAAGAAGGCATGGCGATGATGGTAAATTCGGGCACGAAACGTTTATATTCTTCAAGCGACTGAGGCAAGATGAACATATTACGCACGAAATGACTATGCCATGCCAGTTCGGTCACAATGCGGACAGGCAGGCGGTAGGCTTCGTCTGCACCAGCATAGACATCCTGTACAAAGACATCACGTCCCTGCAGAAAGCCCAACATACGGTCATACAAAACTTCGAATTTATCCTGCGAGAACGGGCGGTTATACACGCCCCACCAGACGTTGTTTTCAGAGTCCACATGGCGCACAACGAACTTGTCGTTGGCGCTGCGGGCGGTATGCTTGCCTGTGCTCGCCACATATGCGCCGCCTGCAGTGATGGCACCCTCTCCACGGAAAGAGGCTTCTTCCACGAGGGCTTCTGTGGTCAAATTCCAATAGGCAAGGCGCAGGTTGCCAATGCCCTGTTGTGAAAGGTTGTAATCCGCTTTGCGGGTCTGTGCAATAGCCTCGGCGGGGGTTTTGATATTGAGTAAGTTATTCATGGCTTTTCCTACATCCAATCCCGAATCATCTTCTTATCACCAATATAAATCTCATTCGGCGAGGTGGCATCAAGTGCCCACTTGATGCGGGCGATGCCGTCGGTCAGGTCTTTGACACTGCCAGCGAACGAAATGCGGATGTGCCCCTCCATACCGAATTCCTTGCCGGGCACAGTGACGACCATCGCCTTCTTGAGCAGGAATTTTGAAACTTCGACGGAATTACTATTAAACGCACGAATGTCGGGCAGGGCGTAGAACGTCCCATGCGGCTCGATCAGACGCACACCATTGAAAGTCTTCATCTCTTGAAGCAATACATCGCGGTTATTTTGGATCTGAAGACGAAGCGCCTCCACGACCGACTGCAAGCCGTTCAGCGCCCCTTCCGCCGCCGCCTGCGCAATGGGTGAAACACAGGATGTGGTTTGTGCAAGCACATTGGTCATGACGGTGATCAATTGGCGCGGCGCCACCACCCAGCCGATGCGGAAGCCAGTCATGCCGTACAACTTCGCCACACCATTGACAACGATAATGTGCGAATTCTCAACATCCTTTTGGGTGAATTTATAAGCCGGGGTTGCAACATTTCTATCGAAGGTCAGTTTGTGATAGATGTCGTCACAGATCATGAAGATGCCTTTTTTCTCGCACAAGTTCACGATCTTCTCGATCAACTCCGGCGGATAGATCGCGCCAGAGGGATTGTTCGGGCTGTTGATGATGATCGCCCGTGTGGACGAGGTCACCGCCCGCTCAATATCCTCGAAGCGCGGGGTAAAGGTTCCATCTTCCGGGGTGACAATGACTGGAATGCCCAGGCACATCTTGATCATCTCCGGGTAGGAGACCCAGTACGGAGCGATCACAATGACCTCATCCTGCGGATTGAGGATGGAGTAAAAAATGTTATAGAGCGATTGCTTTGCTCCATTGGTGACGATCACGTTCTCAGGTGCAACGAGGCGGTTATACGCCTCTTCTGTGTAACGGACAACCGCCTTCTTCATGGAGGGCAGTCCATCCGGCGGAGTATATTTCACCTCACCACTCGTCAATTTTGCACCCGAAGCCAACACCGCCGCAATGGGTGTCTTGTTCTTCGGTTCGCCAATGCCCAGGTTGATCACTGCCTCACCCCGTTCACGAAGAAGACGCGCTTCCTCATTCAAGGCAAAGGTCGGCGATTCGGCAATATCACTTGCCAGTTTACTTAGTTTCATTCATTCTCCTTTTGTCCGGACCTTTTGATTTGTGCTTAAAATAAAATCTGGTCAGGGAATTCTCTCCTCTGACCAGATACACGTGCATACCCGCAAAACGCGGCGCTGACAATTCGCATGTCAGCCAAATCATTCATAGTTCGATTATACCGCTATTCACAAGTAAAGGCTCCAACAGGCGGCGCCGTCGCCAGGTCCCAGTTCTTTTGAAATTCCCGAAGATACAATGCTGCAATCTCCGGGTTGTCGATGATGATGACGTTCTCTTCGTTATTCTCATCGGCGTTCGTTGAAAAGTTCAATGAGCCGGTGACAACAATACTGTTATCGATGATGATGACCTTATCGTGCAGAAAACTGGAGTTGCCATCCTGACGTACCGGCAGACCCGCACACCACAAAGTTCGTAGTTCAGAGCGGGTGCTGTTGCTTCCAAAGGTCTCGAACACGCCCTGCACATCCACACCCGCTTGCGCACGAGCGATCATTGCCTCTGCCATTGGGTAATCAGTAAAACTAAACGCCAAAAAACGAATACTGGTTTGCGCGTCATTCAAAAGCGCGATCAGGTTGGTCAGCGCGCCATCTTCCGGCGAAAAGATGATTTGTATCGGCGTTCCATTCAGGATCGCCCATTGATTGTTCATGGTGGAAGGCGCGCGTCTGCCCAACTGCCCGGTCCACAACTCCTCCCACTCACGCTCATAGATCGTTGCAATTTCAGGCGAACGGATCACAACCACATTATTGTTCTGTTTATAAATGCCGTTGACGGTGACATTCGTGGAACCCGTCCACACGATCTGACGGTCGAATATCCAAAACTTGTTATGCATCAGAGAAGCTCGCGCATCATCCTTGACCTCGACCCCGGCAGCCATCAGACGGGTGAACTGCCCCCGATTCTCGTTGCCATCTATCTCCAAACCGTTTTCATCATCGGTAAACCAACGCACGTCCACGCCGCGGGCTTTGGCGGCAATGAGCGCATCTGCCACGCGGGGGAGGTTGAACTCAAAAGACGCAATGTGAATACTCGTCTGGGCGCTGTCGATGAATTGGATCAATTTTTCTTCAATTGAACCTGCCGGGTTGGTTGGGTCATTAATGGTGAGCGGGTCTGTAAAATAAACCTCCCACCAATTGGATGGGTTTGGAAGCGTGGGCTCGGTAACAATAACAGGCTGCTCAACGGCAAGAGTTTCGGTTACAGGCAGAATTATCTGCGGAGTTTCCGTTACTGGAACGATGAACGGAGCGGGGGTTTCACTCGCATAAAATGGAATTTGCGTCACCGGAGGATACGCGGTTTCAAAGCCCACAGGGGCACATGCGGAAATGAACGTTATGGCAAAAATAATAATCAGTTTCTTTTTCATGGGGAGTTCACATCCAAAAATAAAATGACAGCCGCTTTATTGTAATGGAAAGCGGCTGTCATTCATTGTGTGTTTTTGATTATTCCAATACAGTGAAATCCTGTGGATTTCCCAATGGGAAGTTCGCGGCATCAGGAGCAATGCGTTTGATCAAACCGCCTAGTACTGCCCCTGTCCCTACCTCTACAAATGTGGCGATGCTCATACCTTTCATGGTCTTTACACTATCCGTCCATTTGACCCTGGACTGCATTTGAGCTTTGATGTCTGCCCGGGCTTCGTCTGCGGTTTTCAGCACCGAAGCATGGACGTTTCCAATGACAGGGATGGCAGGGTCTTGCATCTGCACAGCGTCCACAGCCTGATTCCATTCTTCTTGAATGGATGCCATTAAGGGAGAATGCGCCGCGATGGAAACGGCAAGCGGCAGGGCGCGTTTGGCGCCGGCAGCTTTTGCGCCTGCCATGGCACGCTCAACGGCGGCTTTCGCGCCGGAGATGACGACTTGCCCGGGGCAGTTATCGTTTGCAACCTGCACGATCTCTTCCGCGGTGCTGGCTTCGGCACAAACGTTGTCGAGGGTGGGAATGTCCACGCCGAGAATGGCTGCCATACTGCCGGGGGCAAGTTCACCGGCACGCTTCATTAACTCGCCGCGTTTGCGGACGAGGCGCAAGCCATCTTCGAAGGAGAGGGCTCCGGCGGCAGTCAGAGCCGATAACTCGCCAAGAGAATGCCCGGCAACAGTTACAGGCACAAAGTCGGGGTGGAGGCGGGTAAAGGTTCGGAAGGAGGCAATGGAATGAAGGAAGAGTGCGGGTTGGGTGTTGACCGTGTCATTTAGTTCGGTATCCGGTCCATTCCACATCATTTCAGAGAGGGTGAACCCAAGAATGGAATCAGCTTCAGAAAAAGTTTCGCGGGCGGTTGTGTGACTTTCGGCAAGGGCTTTTCCCATGCCGACTGCCTGCGAGCCCTGCCCTGGAAAGACAAAGGCGGTCGTAGAGGCGTTTATTTTCATCTATTTCTCCTCATATAGGTTTGTTCTTTGCAGTTTTTTTAGCATGAACGGTTAAACACGGTTTTTGCGCCTTGGTATCGACTGAATGGGGGTAAAATTTATTATTAAAGCACAATAAGAATGAAACTATCATTTCTAAAAGATTGCAAACTGCACTGAGGAGCAAACCATGCCTGAAGTTTTCGTTTCATATTCACGCCGCAACAAAGCCTTCACTGAGCAATTCATCAACGAACTTGGCAGGCAGGGGTATTCAGATGGAGATATCTGGGTGGACTGGAAAGACATCCCTCCCTCGTCAAAGTGGGAAGATGAGATCCGAAAAGGAATTGAATCCTCAAATGCAGTGGTATTCATTCTTAGCCCCGACTGGATCATTTCCAATGAATGCGCCAAGGAATTACAGATCGCGGTTGAGTATAAAAAGCGCCTGTTCCCCATCATCCATCAGAATATTGACCCAAATAAAACGCCTCCAGACCTGGCTTCGCTGAACTGGATCTTCTTCCGTGAAGGGGACGATTTCAACGGGGCAATGCAAAAACTGCTTAACGCCATTAATACAGATCTTGATTGGGTCAAGTATCATACTGTCCTCCTGAGACGCGCAAATGACTGGGTAGCAAGAGAGAAGGACAATAGTTTTCTGCTTAGGGGCAGCGAACTAAAGGATGCCGAACTATGGCTGTCAAAATCGTCTGCGGAAAAAAATCCACAGCCGACATCAATACAGAGTGAATATATCTTTGTCAGCCAGCAGGATGAAAGCAAGCGCCAGAGAAACTGGCTGATCGGTGTCAGCCTTGCGCTTGTGGTTTCGATCTTCCTGGCGATTGCCGCCGCCATTGCTGGTGTTCAGGCGGTAAGGGAAAGCCAGCAAGCTCTTGCCAGCAGGCTGGCGGCACAATCCATAACATATCTGGATACACAACCAGCATTATCCCTGCTCCTCAGCCTTGAAGCAAACTATATCAATGACACACTTGGTGAAGCCGACCCGGAAGGGTTCGGCAGCCTCGTCACCAGTATGAATAGTATTTCAAGGCTTGAGACCTATTTACGCGGGCACGATGGGGACATTCGTGCGGCAGCATTCAGCCCGGACGGAAAATGGCTTGTCTCTGCCGGGAATGCCTCCAGTAACAATGAAGGTTATGTCCTGCTTTGGAATATGAGCGTCAGCACAAACCCGAAACCTTTGCAGAGATTTATCGGCGGGAGTCAGCGCTTTCTTGGTGTGGACTTCAATGCGGATGGAACCCGCTTTGCGGCTGCAGGCGATGATAAGACGATCTTCGTTTTCGATACCAGTCATTGCTGTTCTCCTGTCAAACAGTGGGAAGTGGGTGAACGCGTCCGTGCGCTGAAATATGTACGCATCAGCGGCAAGGAATACATTGCTGTTGCTGGCGGGAACCAGATCACATTCTGGGATGTCTCCACCGGCAGGCAGAATAAGCGGTATACACTGGAAGTTCCCACTGAGAATGACCAGACCAGAATCCTCAGCCTTGCATATTCAGTTCCAGGCAATCTCATCGCCGCCGGCAGCGACGACGGTAAAG
>JBAIYF010000466.1:0-6075 GCA_037916115.1 Anaerolineales bacterium | reverse complement strand
TTGTCCTTTATGAAATGCTCGCCGGGCGCGTCCCCTTCGACGCCGACTCTACTTTTGGCGTCATCCTCAAACACATCTCCGAACCGCCGCCGCCCATTGACGGCATTTCACCCGAAGTGCAGGCTGTCATCAATAAAGCGCTCGAAAAACTCCCCGAATACCGTTATCAATCTGCTTACGAACTCTTGATGGATTTTTACAACGCTGTAGGCTTGCACGCCGAAGCAGAAACGATCCACGCCTTGCGCTTCAAAACACCAACCCCGACGACTGCCACGGTTACCAACAAGCCTGCTCAACGCTCGTACAAAGCCCTCTGGATCGGAGCAGGTATCTTCGCCTGTGTATGCTTGAGTGTCATCACCGCCAGCATTGTGGGGATTACGGTTTTCTCGAACCTTACCGGGCAAAACACGGAACAAGCAAGCACGACACAAACCACCCATGGCGAAACAAGCGAAGCAAATGCCACACAAGAAGCACCGCCGCCCATTGCTTTTGGAGATTTTGTCGGTATATTACGCTTCCAAGGCGACCTCGACCAAGTCACCGTCACCGCCACCCTGCCAGACCCGGCAGAAGGAACCCAGTACGAGGCGTGGCTTATCGATGACAGCGGTGAACTGCTCGTCAGCCTTGGCGTTCTGACCAAGAACAATTCTGGTCAATATACCTTATCCTATTTTGAGCCCGATCACCGCAACCTGTTGGATGGTTTCAATCGCATGGAAATCACACTTGAAACCAACCCCGACCCCAGCCCCAATCCATCGGATACCATTCTCTATTCTTCCGGTATTCCCCAAAGCGCGTTGATGCATGTACGCCATCTGCTAGTCAGTTTCTCCTCCGCGCCGAACCAGGTTGGTTTGATAACCGGTCTTATGCAAACCACCAGCCTGATTCAGACCACAGGTGAAGAGATCGAAAAAAGCTTCGAAAACGGTGATGAAAAATCCCTGCGAGCGCACGCCGAGTCGATCGTCAATATGATCGTCGGCACCCAAAGCAGTGACTACAAGGATTGGGACAAAAATGGAAGCATCGACGAACCAAGCGACGGCTTCGGCTTACTCCTAAACGGCAGCCAGACCGGATATATCGAAGGGACGCTCTCCCATTCTGAGTTGGCAGCTTCAGCACCCGATGCGACAGCTAATATCAAATTACACAGTGAGCACGTCATCGTCAGCGCCAGAAATGTTGAGGGGTGGGCAATCCAGCTTCGAGATGTCGCGAAGCGGATCCTCGAGGCGCCCACTGGTCAGGTTTCCGAAGCG
Organism: Anaerolineales bacterium; assembly: GCA_037916115.1. GTDB lineage: Bacteria > Chloroflexota > Anaerolineae > Anaerolineales > Villigracilaceae > Villigracilis. Next base: position 4,795 of record JBAIYF010000466.1, on the reverse strand, counting down.
GATGTCCGATTGTTGGTGTCGCTTACAAAACAACTCCACGATGGTGTAGACCTTGACGGTAATGAATCGGTGGACCCGGTCGAAGGCGAAGGCGGAGCATTGACTGCGTATCAACATGCCGAATACATGGCAGATATGCAAATCTTGGAAGGCGCAAATCAAATTCCGCCGCCGGGGCAATAACAGCATTCAAGCAAAGAGACCCTCATTCTGTAATGTGAGGGTCTCTTTTTATTTCCGTCTATCTGGAATGAGGAACAAGATAAATCCCAAAAAGCGCAGTCCCGCGCTGACCCACAATGCGCCCCCCAGTCCAATGGAATCAGCGAGCCAGGTTCCGACAGTTGGGGCAATGATGGCGGAAAAATACTGCAGGGATTGAGAGAATGAAACAAAGGTCGCGCTGTATTGCGGCGGGACAGTCTTCATCAGTTCGTCAAAAAAGACCAGGTCGAGACCAGCCTGAAAGAGACCAGCGATGCCCGCATAAAGAATGATGAGTTCCACGCGCGGAGTCGTGGCGGTAAGAGCAGGGTAGAAGGACATTCCCAGCGTGGTGGCAAGCAAAACGATCCGTCCGCCATATTTACGTGAGGTCCACGGCCAGAGGAAGTACCCCACAAGCATGACAAGTGTCATCACCATGTTGATGGTGCCGATCTGTGCGTCAGTGGCGTGTACTTCACGGACGAAGAAGAGCGGCAGGATGGGCATCCCCAAGGCAATGGCAGAGGTATAAACGAACTTCTTTACCGCAAAAAATTGAAAGGCACGTTCACTTCGGATAAGCGAAAAATAGTTCCGAGCTGATTCAAAGACTGAGGTCGATGGAACAGGCGCGGGCGGAGTTTGAGGCGAAAGCTCGATCTTGCGCGAAAAATAATAGGAAACCAATCCGCCCAGCGAAAGACCCATGAACATCAAACCATAATTGGTCGGGAAAGAGATGCGGTCGATGATGCGCGTGATGAAAAAAGTGACGATCACACCCGTCAGCCCGAAGATCGCCCAGCGGCGGCTGAGCAACGCATAACGTCCTTCAGGACCAGCAACTGCATTCATCACCACCGAGAAGGCGACTGCCAAACCCGTTTGGGGGAGCGTTGCAAAACCCCAAATGGCAAGAATGGCAACCACCGCAGATTGACCGGACATGGTGAATGCCACAATACCCGTCAGTGTAAAACAGGCAATTACCAGTAAACGAGAAAGGCTGTACCACGGCACGATCTCGCGGCGACTTTGCAAAAATCGTCCAACAAGAATGGCAAGGATCAGCCCCGTAACACCAGGCATGGAAGTAAGCAAACCCACCTGAAAATTTGTTGCCCCCAAACGGGTCAGCAGCACAGGCAGGAAAGGCGCCGCAACGTTGGCAATGCTCACGCCCGCGCCATCGATCAACACATAACGAAAGTTGCGTTTTTGGGTATCTTGTTGTTCAAGTGACATAGGAATAATGGGTGAAGTCAAAACCGGATTATAACGCTGCCAGGTGGATACAATGGACAAATGACAAGGAGCAGCCATGAAAATTTTTCAACGTCTTGCGATCTTTATAATTCTCATTTCCATCCTGCTTTCCGCGTGTGGTGAAACAATCAGCCAGGCGAAGTCGAACCGGGTGCGGGAGAAAACCCCGGATGTCAGCGCGGCGGATCTGCAAACAGTCGTGGATGGTAACAATGCTTTCGCACTGGAACTGTACCAATCGCTTCGGGGCGAAGACGGGAACTTGATCCTCTCCCCGTTCAGCATTTCCCTCGCCCTAGCCATGACGTACGCTGGCGCCCGTGGCGAAACCGAAACCCAAATGGCCGATGTACTTCACTTCACCTCACAGGAACAAACCCACCGTACCTTCAACGCGCTCGACCTTGCGCTGGAGGATAAGGCTACTATGCTGGATAAAGAGCAGGAACCAATGCAGTTGAGCATTGCCAACTCCGTTTGGACAGAACAGACCTTCACCTTCCAGCCCGATTTTTTGGATACGCTCGCCATCCACTATGGCGCAGGAATTCGCTTGATGGACTTTATCAACCAGCCAGACCCTTCACGCACACAGATCAATGCCTGGGTCAGCGACGAAACCGAAGACCGTATCAACGACCTGATCCCTGAAGGCGGCGTTACAACCGATACACGCATGGTGCTGGTCAATGCCATTTACTTCAAGGCAGATTGGTTGGATCCGTTCGATGCGGACGATACCTATGACCTTAACTTCAAATTACTGGATGGTTCGGAAGTTGCCGTGCCAACGATGGGTCAACGTATGAATATTGCCTTCACCACAGGAGATGGCTTTGCAATGGCAGAACTTCCCTACGCAGACGGCAGCGCGGTAATGACTCTGCTCGTCCCCGATGAAGGGCGTTTTGAAGAAATAGAAGCAAACCTGAACAATCAGTTTTTGGAAAGCGCCCTCGCCAGCATGAAAACAACAGACACGATACTGCGCATGCCGAAATTCAAATACGAAAGCGGATTCAGTCTTTCGGACACACTGACAAAAATGGGCATGCCCGCCGCCTTTGATCAGAATCAAGCTGACTTTTCCGGCATGACCAGTCAACAAGATCTGTTCATCAGCGAAGTCATCCACAAGGCATTTGTAGCGGTGGACGAAAAAGGTACAGAAGCCGCTGCAGCCACTGCTGTTCTCATGGAGGGGGCAACTGCCATGATGGTCGAAAATGAATTAATCATTGACCGCCCATTCATTTATTTCATCCGTGATGTGAAAAGCGAGCAGATATTGTTCGTGGGCAGGGTTTTGAACCCCCAATAAAAGAAAAGACCTGAAAGGTTTTGAAACCTTTCAGGTCTTTATCGTTTTCAACCAGCCGGGTAATTGCTCAAATAGTTTACGCATTACTTCGAGGGTGCGTTCTTCGAACAGGGCAAGGTTATCGTATGCCTCGCCAGCTTCTTCACTGACCAAATCACTGACACCGCGCAGGATGAGCAGCCGGGCATTGTTCTTATTAGCCACCCAGGCAAACGCGCCAGACTCCCAGTCACCGGCAATGGCTCCCATGCTTTTGAGGTAGGCGATCTTGTGCGGCGGCAGGTCACTATCGGCAGATGCGATGATTCCCTTTCGGACAGGGTAAGGCAGAATGGATGGAAGCCAGCTCAAATTAAGGGTGGAGGCGTAGTAATCTACAATATTCAGGTCGCCGATCAATTCCACAATATCGTAAATAAAAGTCCTCTCTACAAGTACAACATCCCCCAAATTTACAAGCCCTTCAAACCCGCCGCATGTGCCAAGGTTGACGATAAGGTCTGGTGCTTCATGATCGATCACATATTGAATGGCGCCCGCCGATGCAATCTTGCCCCAGCCGCTGTGGAGCAGTGTTAGATCGAAGCCATGCAAATTCAATTGAGCGGTTTCGCCGTATGGGCATGAGCCAATGGTGAGTGCAGGGAAAATCTTTTTTATTGCCTTCCACTCAGCAATAGCGGAGATCATCACAACAGTTTTCATACTCTGCCTTCAAGGTGATCGAGGATGAATTGCAAAGCGGCTTCGCTGGAAAGATGTTTGTTGGTGATGCGGTCGCCATCCCAGACAAAGTGCCGCGCCTCTTCCCCGCTCAAAGTTGCCAGCCCGATCCAAACTGTTCCTACGGGTTTATCGGGTGTTCCGCCACCGGGTCCGGCAATACCGCTGATACTGACGGCAATATCAGTATGGAAAACTTTTCGCGCCCCGCGCGCCATTTCTATGATAGCTTCTCTGGATACAGCACCATGGGTGTTGAGCGTATCCCATGAAACACCTAGCAGGGCAGCCTTGGCTTCATAAGAGTATGCAACAACGCCACCCATAAAATATGCCGACGAACCGGCAATGTCGGTGATACGGCTGGATACCAGCCCTCCTGTGCATGACTCGGCAGCAGAGAGAGTAAGGTGGCGTTCGGTCAAAATACTGCCTATACGCAATTCAAGGGGTTCTTTCATCAGGCTTTTTCTAGGGGCTCCATGCAAAGTTTGAGTAAACCTTCACATTTTACTTCATATCAATTTTAAGAAAGGCATTGACTTTTATTAAAATAGGAGTAATATTTCCTTAGAACTAACAATTCTGTAAGGCTGCTGCAAAGTGTTTGCAAACTTGCAGTAATTTTTTTACCTGGAATTAAAAATCAATTTTTAAGTCAATTTAGTTTTTGATTTCAAATTTTATTCAAGGATAACTACGTAATGAAAAGCAGAGTACAGGAACTTGCAGAAAAAATTAATATGTCCTGCGACGAATTTGTTGGGGAAATGCGAAAGTTGGGCTGCAGTGAACCTACGGCTTTAAAAATTTGGCGGGGGGAATACGAGAATTTCGAAAATTTTGAAGATAACAATGTGCAATTAAGCAATCTACGTAAGGCAGCATTTGTCCTAAAAGTCGGCACCGGGATACTGGTTCCAAATTAATATACGAACTCGGAGGTTCGTCATGCCCAAGATAAATCGTTTCACGTTTTTCACAGTTGTCGTAATCCTTTCCATGCTGTTTAACCTCACTCAAGTGCAGGTTGCACTGGCAGACGAAGGCACTCCCCCAACTGAAGAGCCCTCCGCCACAGGGACAGACCCACAAATCGACCCTGTGCAGGAAACCGATCCATTACTGGAAACCATTCCGGCAAATGTCGAAGTAGTGGTATTGGATGAAGGCGGGGTGCCTGTACCAATGGTTTCGCAGGAGGCGGCGGCAATTGTGGTGAACTCCACTCCGATCTGGTGTCCGGCGGGGACGCTTCCCGGCGGAGATGGCTGTACT
>JBAIYF010000465.1:0-3514 GCA_037916115.1 Anaerolineales bacterium | reverse complement strand
AATAAAATTGACCTCCCCTCGGCTCGTCCCGACGAAGTGGCTGAAGATGTCGGCTCGCTGCTTGGAGTAGACCCCGACAGTGTTTTGCGCGTTTCCGCCAAGGAAGGCATCAACGTTGAAGCCATCCTTGAAGCCATTGTGGAGCGTGTGCCCGCCCCCAAAGATGCAGATAAAGAACCTCTGCGCGCCCTCGTCTTCGATGCACATTACGACTCCTATAAAGGCGTTATCGCTTACATCCGTGTATTCGAAGGCAAGATCAAAGCGAACGACGTCCTGCGCATGTTCGCCACCAGCAACGACCTGCGCCCGGTGGAGATCGGCATTTTTGCGCCTGGCATGAAACCCGTGGAAAGCATCGGTTCCGGTGAAGTTGGATACGTGGCAACCGGTTTCAAGACCGTCCACGAATGCCGCGTCGGTGACACGCTGACGCTTGCCTCTGCACCCGCACCAGAGCCTCTCCCCGGATACTTTACCCCCAAGCCCATGGTCTTTGCCGGTATTTATCCTGTCGAAGCGGATGATTACACCGAACTGCGCGATGCGTTGGAAAAACTGCAACTAAACGACGCTTCCTTGACATATCAACCTGAAACCTCACAGGCGTTGGGCTTCGGCTTCCGTGCCGGGTTCCTCGGCTTGTTCCACATGGAAATTATTCAGGAACGCATCGAACGCGAATACATGTTGGATGTGCTCTTCACCGCCCCTTCGGTGGAATATGAAGTATTGATGATCAATGATGAAGTCATCAAAGTGGACTCTCCCGCCGAACTACCCGACCCCAACAAGATCGTCGAAGTGCGCGAGCCGTGGATGAACATCGAGATCATCACCCCCACCGATTACTACGGTCCCATTATGGATTTGGTGACCAAGCGCCGCGGCATCTTCAAACAGCAGGAACACCCCGCCCCGCATCGTGTGCAATTGGACTTTGAGATCCCGCTCTCTGAACTCATTGTGGATTTCTTCGACCACTTAAAATCGCGCACCAAAGGCTACGCCTCGCTCGATTATCAATTCCTTGAATATCGCGCCGACAAACTGCAAAAACTGGAGATCCTCGTCAATGGCGACCCGCTTGATGCGCTTGCCGCCATTGTCCACGAAAAGGACGCCTTCCATAAGGGTCAGCGCCTTATCACCAAACTCAAGGATTTGATCCCGCGCCAGTTGTATGATGTGGCTGTGCAAGCTGCATCCGGCGGGCGCATCATCAGTCGCGCCACGGTCAAAGCGACGCGCAAAGACGTGCTCGCCAAATGTTATGGTGGCGACATCTCGCGTAAAAAGAAACTGCTTGAGAAACAAAAACGGGGCAAGAAACGTCTCAAGATGGTCGGGAACGTTGAGATTCCCCAGGACGCCTTCATGGCGGTCTTAAAATTGGAAGACGAGTAGTTTTTACGGATTACGCATTGCACAATGCGTCATCCGTAGTGTGCAAGGAAACCCATGTCCGAATCACGAAATAACCTAAAACGCATCCTCCCCGGAGTCCTGGTCAGCATTGCCCTTATTCTGGTCATACTGTATTTTGTGGACTTCCAGAAAATGCGCGAGTCCCTGCGCAACGCGAATTACACGCTGATCGGCATTGCGTTTGTTCTCTCTTTCGTGTGGATGGCGGTACGCGCCATTGTCTGGCGCACACTGCTTCGAAACAAACCCACCTACAAGGATGTACTCTTTACCGCTGGTGAAGGCTATCTGCTCAACAACTTCCTGCCCTTTCGCCTCGGCGAGATCGGGCGCGCCTTTCTGCTCAGCCGCAAATCCGGCGGCATGACCTTCGCCGAGATCATCCCCACCATCGTCATTGAACGCGTGGTAGACCTGATCATCTCCGCCGTCATCTTCCTTGCCGCCCTGCCCTATGTGGTCAACTCTGAAAGTTCGCCCACCTTCGCCTACATCCTCGGTGGGGCGATGCTTTTCGGACTGGTACTGTTGTATATCCTTGCCCGCAACAACCAATGGGCGCTCGATAACTTCCACAAACTCAGCGGACGCTTCCCCGCACTACAGCGTTTTGGCGGCAGTTTTCTCGAATCGTTCTTTCAAGGCTTGGGCGTCCTCACCGACGGCTGGCTCTTCCTGCGCTTCCTCTTCTGGATGATCGTCAACTGGGCGATCGCGTTGGCAGCCTACTATTTGATGGTGCTTGCTTTCTTCCCAGATGCGCAACCGATCTGGGCGATCTTTGGCTTGGGGATGGCAGCCTTTGGCGGCGCGGTTCCTTCTGCGCCTGGGGCTGTTGGCACCTTCGAAGGAGCAGTAGTCTTCGCCCTCACCCGTTTCACCGCAGACGAGTCCACGGCATTCACTGCAGCGTTGACCATGCGCGTCTACAATTATCTCAACTCAACGGTCATTGGCGTTCTGGGTCTTCTCAGCGAAGGACAGACTTTATCTGGTATTTATCAACAACTTATGAATTTCAGGAACAAACAAACGAATGACGAATAAACACTATCTTGTCACTGGCGGCGCAGGCTTTATCGGTTCGAACTACGTCCACCGCCTGCTTAAGCGCGGCGAGAAAGTTACCATCTACGATAACTTCTCACGCGGCGGCGCGCCGCGCAACCTGGAGTGGCTCAAAGCCGAATTTGGCGAAAAAGCCTTCAATGTGGTCGTTGGGGATGTAAGAGACGCTTCCAGAATAACCGAAGCCGCTTCAACGTCTGATGTGATCGTACATTTGGCGGGTCAGGTCGCGGTGACGACCTCCGTCACCAATCCCAGAGATGATTTTGAATCCAACGCGTTAGGCACATTCAACGTACTCGAAGCCGCACGCGCATCGGGACGAAATCCCATTGTGATCTATGCTTCGACCAACAAAGTGTATGGCGGCATGGAAGATGTGGAATTGTTCGAGGAACCGACCCGCTGGCGTTACAAAGACCTGGTGAATGGCTGCCCCGAAACCCAGCCGCTCGATTTTCACTCACCGTATGGCTGTTCAAAAGGCACCGGCGACCAGTATGTGCGCGACTATGCCCGCATGTACGACCTGCCTACCGTGGTCTTTCGCCAATCGTGCATTTATGGTCCGCGCCAGTTCGGCATTGAAGATCAGGGTTGGGTAGCATGGTTCATCATCGCTGCTGTGATGGAACGTCCCATCACGATCTATGGCGACGGCAAACAAGTGCGCGACATTTTGCACGTGAACGACCTCACCAACGCCTACGACCTTGCCGTTGAAAAAATAGACATCGCCCGCGGACAGGTCTACAACCTCGGCGGCGGACCTTCGAACGTCATGTCCATTTGGGCAGAGTTCGGACCCAAACTGGAAAAACTGCTCGGCAAAAAAATATCCACCGGCAGCGGCGACTGGCGCCCCGGCGACCAACGCGTGTTCTATGCCGATGTTTCGAAAGCCAAACAGGAACTTGGCTGGCAGCCGAAGATCAGTGTGGATGAAGGGGTGAATATGTTGTTTGAGTGGGTGCAGGCGAACAGGAATTTGTTCTAAGTGTGCTCAAGTGGGGGCTAA